>DASRRA010000272.1:0-2502 GCA_035696085.1 Bacteroidia bacterium
AAAAAAGATTTTTGGGATTTGCATGAATTAATGGATAAGTATACTGCTGATTAGATGTTTAATCTCCATAAAAAAAGATACCCTTATTCACATAATCCCAATATTTTAAAAAATAATTTCAGGAATTTCGAAAATGCAGACGATGATTTCGACCCCATTTGTTTAAAGGAAAAATATTGGGAGCTGATAAAAATGGATACAATCAAATTCATCGATAGATTAACTTAAACAAGTACTTCCAAAACCTAATCTTTCTATTTTAATATTCCACCTTTCAATAAGTTTGCCTCCTCTTATATTCACTATTTTCAGATATTATTGGTAATTTTACCCGATGATTTTTACGGATACCCATACCCACCTTTACTCAAAGGAATTCGAGTCCGATCGTACTGCACTCATTCAAAAAGCGATAGATGCAGGTGTAAAACGATTCTTTATGCCCAATATCAGTAGTGAATCCATTGCACCTATGTTTGAAGTGGAAAAACAATTTCCAGATCATTGCTACCCCATGATGGGCTTGCATCCGTGTTCAGTTGCTGCAAGCGTGGAGGAGGAGTTGCGCATTGTAGATGAATGGATGAGCAAACGCGCCTTTACAGCCATTGGCGAGATTGGAATTGATTTGTACTGGGACAAAACATTTTTCAAGCGACAACAACTAGCATTTCGTCACCAAATTCAACTGGCAAAAAAATATGCATTGCCGTATGTGATTCATTCCCGTAATGCATTTGAAGAAACAATGGAAATTGTAAATGAATTTAAAACGGAAAATATAAAAGCGATCTTTCACTGCTTTAGCGGAAACCTGGAACAAGCGCAACAGGTTATTGCTGCTGGCGACTTTAAGTTGGGAATAGGTGGAGTAGTAACGTTTAAAAATTCCGGTTTGGATAAAGTAGTAGAGGCGATTGATTTAAAATATTTGGTGTTGGAAACTGATGCGCCTTACCTGGCACCGGCTCCATACCGTGGAAAACGAAATGAACCGGATTATTTACTATTGGTTGCCCAAAAAATTGCAGAAATTAAAAAGATATCATTGGAAGAAGTAGCGGCGGTTACAACAGAAAATTCCAGATATGTTTTTGGAAAATAAAACAGATAAATTGAAAAATGACACTACACACGCATTATCTGATTAAACGTTTTACTCATCAATAAAGCTCTCTCAATATAAACTAACGTTACACGCATGAAAAGTAAAGTACTCTTAATCTACACCGGCGGTACCATCGGCATGATGCAAGATTCCAAGACAGGACAATTAAAACCATTTGATTTTAAACACCTGACCGAACAAATTCCCGAACTACATAAATTTGATGTGACATTGTCCTCCGTATCGTTTAAAAAACCAATTGATTCAAGCGATATGGATCCGGCCATCTGGCTGGAAATTGCAAGTATTATTGAAAAAAATTATGCAAAGCACGATGGCTTTGTCATCCTGCATGGAAGTGATACGATGTCCTTTACCGCTTCTGCGCTTAGCTTTATTTTAGATGGCTTAAATAAACCGGTGATTTTAACCGGGTCTCAATTACCAATAGGAACAATACGTACCGACGGAAAAGAAAATTTAATTACAGCCATTGAAATTGCAGCCGCCAAAGAAAAAGGCAAACCCATTGTTTCTGAAGTGTGTATTTATTTTGAGTACCAATTGTATCGTGGAAATCGTACGCATAAATTTAATGCAGAACACTTTCAAGCCTTTCAATCTTCCAACTATCCTATTTTAGTTGAAGCTGGCGTTCACCTGAAATACAATTACAGTGCACTCAAAAAAGTAAACGCTGACAAATTAAAGATTCGCACGCAACTGGATCCCAACGTTGTTATATTGAAATTATTCCCAGGCATTACCAAAAACGTGGTCGATGCTGTTTTAAATATTAAAGATATTCATGGTGTAATCTTGGAAACGTATGGATCGGGGAATGCCAGCACGCAGGAATGGTTTTTAAAAGCGATTAAAAAAGCGATTGATAAAGGGGTGGTGATACTCAATGTCACACAATGCAATGCCGGAAAAGTACAACAAGGGAAATATGCAACCAGCGCAGCATTTACCGATATTGGTGTGATTGGAGGGAACGATATCACAACAGAAGCTGCAGTAGCCAAACTGATGCACGTATTGGGAAGCAGCAATAATAAAAAGGAAATTAGAAAATTGTTGGAATCCAATTTAAGAGGGGAAATAACGGTATAGTGTCAAAACGCACAACAATGAAATCAGAAGCAAAAACACCAAAGCAATATGTGGACGAACTTCCTGCCGATAGGAAAGAAGCCATTGAAAAATTGAGAAAAGTTGTTTCTTCCAAATTACCCAAAGGTTTTGAAGAGACCATGAGTTATGGAATGATCGGCTACGTTGTTCCGCATTCACTTTACCCGGATGGTTATCATTGCGATCCTAAAATACCATTGCCGTTTATAAGTATTGCTTCTCAAAAAAACTTTATTGCTGTTCATCACATGGGACTT
>DASRRA010000273.1:0-24573 GCA_035696085.1 Bacteroidia bacterium
TAAAGATTTGAATGATTGGGCGACTGAATTAAATAGTGCGAAATACGGCCATGATGTGAATTACCTGACCGGTGCCGGGCCATACAAGATTGAAAAATGGGAGCCAGGACAGTCGATAACACTCGTTCGCAAAAAAAATCATTGGAGTCAAAAATCTGCTAACCCTGTGGTATACGCTTATCCGGAACGCATCATTTTTAAGTTAAATAAAGATGAGAACTCTCAGATGCTGGAATTCAAAGCACAAACCATTGATGCGACGACCTATCTCACAACTAAAACCTTGTTGGAACTGCAAAAAGATCCTGCCTTCAATGCCAATTACAATTCAGCATTTACTAATACATACAATTTTTGGTATGCAGCAATGAACTGCAAACCGGATGGCGTAAAGCACAAAAAATTTTTTACCGATAAACGTGTGAGAAGAGCAATAGCGATGTTAACCCCCGTGAATCAAATCAATAAAGTATTGAATAATAGCAGAAACTCACGCATTGTAGGGCCGGTATCCCCGTTTAAACCGGAATACAATACCGATTTAAAACTGATTGACCTGGATATAGAAGGTGCGAAAAAACTATTGGATGAAGCTGGATGGAAAGATACAGATGGAGATAATATCCGCGATAAAATAATTGATGGGGTAAAAGTAAAATTTGAGTTTAACCTGAATTATATGACCTCTACGGTTGATTGGAAAAATATGGCATTAATGATGGCTGAGCAAATGTATAAAGCAGGTGTAAAAGCGATTCCAACTCCTTTGGACTTTGCTGTACATTATGTAAAAGCAAGAAGTCACAATTTTGATATGATGCTGGCTGCAAACGCCGGAACATTTACCAGTGAGGATTATACTCAAAACTGGCATTCCAGCTCCTGGTTAAACAAAGGATCGAATTACTCCGGCTTTGGCAATGCCGAATCCGATGCATTGATTGATTCCATCAAATATACATTGGATGATGAAAAGAGAAATAAAATGGCGAAGCGATTCCAGGCAATGCTTTACGATGAGCAACCCTATGTGTTTTTATTGGCATCCCAGCGCCGTATTGTTATCCACAAACGATTTGGCAACCAGGAAATGTATTTTGAACGACCAGGTTTAATGTTGGGCAGTTTAAAATTATTGACCGGATCATCAGGTGAAACGAGCAAAAAGTAAATAGCAATAAAGGATGTTGAATTATATTTTAAAACGTTTTTTAATTTTCATTCCAACATTTATTGTTATCACGCTTTTGGGTTTTATGATCAGTGTGAATGCCCCGGGCGATCCGGTAGAACGAATGGTTTCGGCAGCTGAATCCGGAGATGCTGTTAACACACAAACACGAAATCAACGTGAACAAATTCAATTCTGGACACATAAACTAGGGCTTGATCTTCCTGTTTTTTATGTTTCACTTTCTTCGCTCTCCCAATCGGATACACTGTATAAAATTTATGATAAGGATGAGCGGGAAGCCCTTGACCGCCTGGTTGGCAAATATGGTAATTGGGAAGAAATTCAACGTTATTACCAGGAGATAAATGCATTTGACAATCTCCAACTTATTCGACCAGCTGATTCCACGATCATACATGGCCCGGATAGGAATAAAATACTGGATGTGGTCAATGCCATTAAATCGGAAACGGTTTTATTAAAAGCATCCTATGATGATGTAGTTATACGGCATGCATTTGAAAAAATAAACCACTTGCTGCAAGCATATCCCCTTTTTTCAGCTGCTCAAATGAAGTTTAAAATTATCGGCGAGCGTTATGAACACTTGTTTGCAACAGCAACACCCTGGAAAAATTATGTACCCAAACTGAATTTCTATGCTAACAATCAGTACCACCGCTGGCTTTTTGGTGATGGTGAATTTTCAAAAGGATTGATAAAAGGAGATTTTGGAATTTCGTATACTTCCAAAGAACCGGTCTCTAATATCATTCTGTCAAAGCTGGGTTGGACCGTTTTCTTTTCTTTGCTTTCTGTGATACTTGCTTATTTCGTCAGCATTCCGCTTGGTGTAAGAGCAGCTGTAAATAGAGGTTCGCACTCTGAAAAAATTTCTTCGTTGATCCTGTTCCTTTTGTATTCCATGCCTGCCTTCTGGTTAGCTACGTTGTTATTAATCACCTTTGCCAACCCTGATGTACTGCATTGGTTCCCGGCCTCAGGGGTGAAGCCAGTAACCGGTTATGAAGAAGGTGCCGGTTTTTGGAACAAGGTAAAAGCATCACTACCGTATATTGTATTGCCTGCCATTTGTTATACCTATTCCTCTTTTGCATTTTTATCACGCACTATTCGCGTGTCCATGCTGGAAGTATTAACACAAGACTACATCCGCACGGCGAAAGCAAAAGGATTGAGCGATAAACAAATTATTTGGAAGCATGCATTTCGAAATGCATTGTTTCCCATCATCACCATGTTTGGCACTGTGCTTCCTTCTGTCATCGGTGGCTCTGTAATCCTGGAAACTATTTTCACCATACCCGGAATGGGATCGGAAGCAATTGAAGCTATTCACAACAATGATTATCCAATGATCATTGCCATTTTAACGATTACCAGTATTTTGACATTGATTGGTTTTTTAATTGCCGATATTTTATACGCTATTGTTGATCCACGTATTTCTTATAAATAATAATGAACATCGCGCAAACAGAAAATAAGAATTTTAGAGATGCCTGGCTTCGGTTTAAGAAAAACAGGATCGCTTACTATTCTTATAAAATGCTTATTTTTCTGGTGGTACTTGCATTAATAGCTCCTTTTATAGCTACCGATATGCCTTGGTATTGCAAGTACAAAGGCACGCACATGTTTCCTGCATTTTCATTCGCAAATGGCTGCGAAGTGAAGGATGTGCAGAGCGGGCAAACAGAAAAAATACAATACGATATAGCTGATTGGAAACACCTGGATGCAGAAAGCATTGTATTTGCGCCCATTCCTTACGCTCCTTCCAAAACAGATTATGATAACAGTGATTATGTGTCACCCGGAGGAAAACAATCCTTCATGACAAGCAATGGGAAAATGGTTGATATGCCTGGTCGGTTTCGTCATTGGTTGGGAACAAATAAAGCAGGACAAGATGTATTATCGGGACTTATTAATGGTACACGCGTTTCTTTACTCATAGGGTTTATTTCCATGGGCATTGCTTCCTTGATTGGAATTTTTCTCGGTGGTTTAGCCGGATATTTTGGAAATAAAAAACTGCACAATTCAAGAGGTGTGTGTTGGTCCATTACTCTGGGTATTGCGCTTGGTTTTTACTACGGTTTTTTTATAAGAAGCTATTTATTAAAAGATGCCTTGGCCATATCTAATGCAGAACTTGTAAAAGAATTAATCATCAGCCTCTTTATTTTTACATTCATCCTCTTCTTATTTTATATAGTTGGAAAATTGCTGGAACGGATTTCCTGGATGAAGAAGCAAGTGTACATTCCCGTCGATTCATTTGTTTCACGGGTTATTGAAATTTTAATTTCTATGCCTTTGCTGATCCTTATCATTTCTTTTTCTGCCATAGCAAAGGAAAAGTCGCTTGTGAATGTGATGGTGATTATTGGGTTAACCTCCTGGACAAGTATAGCCCGTTTAACACGAGCTGAGTTTATGCGCGTAGCCACATTGGATTATATCCAATCAGCCCAGGCGTTGGGCTTTAAACAGCGCCGCATTATTTTCCGGCATGCATTACCCAATGCCATCGCACCGGCATTGGTGGCCATTGCATTTGGGGTAGCATCAGCTATATTGCTGGAGTCCGCCTTGTCATTTTTGGGTGTAGGGGTACCAGCCGACCTGGTTACCTGGGGATCATTATTAAATTCCGGGCGTGAAAAATTTCAGGCCTGGTGGCTCGTCATATTTCCCGGCTTTGCTATTTTTGTAACCGTTACTGTTTATAATTTACTGGGAGAAGGACTACGCGATGCACTGGATCCACGACTAAAAGAATAATGTTATCTTAGAGCCGAAGATGTTGAAGAAAACGCTACCATTTATTTTATTTATTTTGTTTGTTGGAAGTTGCCGAACACAAAAAAAAATCGATCTGCCTTATTCGGGCACCCCACCATTAGTTCAATACTCAAAAACGATCAATACTACATCCACTGAAATGCAAGCGAATTATGACCGTGTTATGAAACGCTTTTTTCAACTTGTTCCGAATGGAAATATCCGAAATGAGGATAAAAAAAATTATTATTTTAATTTAGGCGGATCCTTGGAATGCGACTATGGAGCTTCAAAGCGTACCGCTGTTTATACGCTTCAGTATACAGGAGAAAAAGATCAAACCACGATTCGCATCATGCAGATTTGTATTGCCGGTAGTCATATTGAGAAAACCTATTTTAAAAAAAGGGTAAGAAAGAAATTAACAAGCGGATACATCTCCATTAATGATACATTGAGTAATTTATTAACTGAACTTTTAAAAGAATTAAAATAAGCATATGAAAAAAATAATTTTGATACTGTCTGGTTTTCTTGCATTAACAGTAAATGCTCAAACTACTTATACCAAAGATGATGTACTGGCTGCTAAATCCATTCATTTTTATGGCTTTGAGATAAGCCAGTTAAAACTAGCGGATAATTCACGAATGGGGCAGGACCTTTCCAAATTTATGGTTGGCTTTAATGAATTGATGATAAAAAGATACAATCAAAAAGAATTCGAGATCCATCTCTGGAAAGGCAAAAACAATGTTCTCACCAATTATACACCAACCCAAAATGAAATCCCCGGCATTAACTATGGAAAATTTGTAGTGCAATCTTGCCAGAAATTAACCAATGATTCGCTCACAGCGCTTATCAAAAAATATGAACTTCCCGAAACAAAAGGGATAGGAAGTGTGCTTGTTTTCAAATGTTTTGATCGCACAACTAAATCAATTGATTTAAGTTTGGTCTTTTTTGATATTGCCACACGCACGATCATCTATTCAGAAGATCTGTTATCTGTAGATAAGAATGGTTATGAATACATGGCTGATTGGAAAAAGGGAGCTATTGTAGCCATGGATCGCCTTTTCAAAAAGTGCCGCAAAGAGTTTGAAGGATATGCGGTAGCACATAAAAAGAAGTAAAAAAAAATTGTAATCATAAAAGAATATGAATGTACATTTTATTGCAATCGGTGGAAGCGCTATGCACAATATGGCCATTGCCATGCATAAAAAAGGATTTAACGTAAGCGGCTCGGATGATGAAATATTAGAGCCTTCTAAAAGCCGGCTGTCTGCCCAAGGTTTACTGCCTGCTGCAGAAGGCTGGTTTGCAGATAAAATAACCAAAGAACTGGATGCTGTTATTTTGGGAATGCATGCACGTGCTGACAATCCGGAACTATTGAAGGCGCAGGAATTGGGACTTAAGATATATTCTTATCCCGAATATATTTACGAGCAAACAAAAGAGAAGACGCGCATTGTAATTGGTGGCAGTCATGGCAAAACCTCTATTACTGCCATGGTTTTGCATGTGCTTCAGTACCAAAAGGTAGATTGTGATTACATGGTTGGCGCACAGTTGCAGGGATTTGATACCATGGTGAAATTGACAAAGGAAGCAAAGATAGCGGTGATAGAAGGGGATGAGTATCTCTCATCACCCATAGACAGGCGACCGAAGTTTCATTTGTACAAGCCTAATATTGCTGTATTAAGCGGCATTGCATGGGATCACATCAATGTGTTTCCAACGTTTGGAAATTATGTGGAGCAATTCAGCACTTTTGTAAACCTGATTGAAAAGAATGGCAGCCTCATTTACTGTGAACTCGATAAAGAAGTAAAGAAAGTAGCAGAAGGCCTGAGGGCTGATGTAAAAAAATATCCTTACGGTATTCCAGCTAATCAGATCCGTAATGGAATCACCTATTTGGTAACTGCGTCAAAACAGGTTCCATTAAAGGTATTTGGAGATCATAACCTCATGAACATCAATGCTGCACGATTGGCCTGTAACCAGGTAGGTATCGGCGATGAGCAATTTTATGAGGCCATACAATCATTCTCCGGTGCAGCCAAACGTCTGGAATTGGTATCAAAAAATGAAGTAACTGCCGTTTACAAAGATTTTGCGCATTCGCCCTCCAAATTAAAAGCAACTACACAAGCCGTTAAAAAGCAATTCCCCGATCGTAAACTGATTGCTATCATGGAGTTGCACACTTTTAGCAGCCTGAACCAGGATTTTTTAAATCAATACGAGGGCTCCATGGCTTTGGCCGATCAGGCCATCGTTTATTTTAATCCGCATACCATTGCACATAAAAAGCTAAAACCCATTACAACAGAGCAAGTCCAAAAAGCATTTGGCCGCAAGGATATACTCGTCGTGACCGACTCCAAACAGGTTATCGATACCATCCTGGAAATTGATTTTAAAAACAAAAATTTACTGCTGATGAGCTCCGGGAACTTTGATGGTATGGATTTCAAAGACTTGAGTAATAAAATAGTAAAATAACGGGGATGCTGCAATTACATGCTTTTTTTAGCGTTTAGGTAAAATTCGTACATTCGCTTCGTAATCCGTAGCTTTAGCGTAGGATTAAATTCATTTTACATACAAATTCACCTATGTTTAAGGACATTGTACAATTTATTAAAAGCAAAGCATTTTTTAAGAACCTGGCTATTTTTGTTATTTTGTTTTCCCTTGTCTGTTGGATCACCCTGCGCTGGTTAGCATCCTACACCAATCATGGTGAGACCGTTACTGTTCCTGATTTCTCCGGCTTGAAAATCGACAAATTAGATCAGTTTATTGAAGGTAAACAAGTTCAGTATCAGATAATTGATTCTTCCATTTATGATCCCAAAGCTGCGAAAGGAATAGTTGTTCGACAGGAGCCTGATCCCAAGGCTCTGGTGAAAGAGGATCGTACGATTTATTTATACGTGACGTCTACCTTACCTCCCCGTATTTTAATGCCTAAGTTGATTGACAGGTCATTGAGACAAGCCACAGCCATGATCGTAAGCTACGGAATGAAGGTTGGAAAAATAACACATACACCGGATGAATGTTCCAATTGTGTATTGGAGCAATTATCAAAAGGAAGAAAGCTGGAGCCGGGAAAACCTGTTCCCAAAGGAACAGTAGTGGATCTTGTCATAGGACAAGGACTTGATAACGAAGAGGTGGAAGTGCCCTGCTTAATTGGTTTAACTGTGAAAGAAGCGGAAAGAGTATTAATTGAAAACGCACTTTTACTGGGCGAAACCGTTTTTGAAAATGATAAGGATTCATTGATTTCCAAGGTATACGATCAAACTCCTTCTTGTGAAAAAGAGAATGTGAGTAAAGGAGCGTCTATTGATCTATACCTGACTACCAATAAAAGTAAAATTCTGCCTCCGGGGGAACCAAAAAAAAAACTAAATGAAGACTTTGACTAAACTTGCAGGGATCTGTTTATTGTTATGCTTATCTGCAGGCGTTTATGCACAAGATATTGAGTTAACCAACCTGACATTTAATCCTGCCGTAAACAATGAGTGGAACCAACAACAAGCAAGAGGTGTTTTAAAACCAACCGTGGATACGATACCATTGGTGGATTATATTTTAGATGATTTTTCTTATCCCGGTCCGTACCCAGATCCCGGCTTGTGGTTAGACAAATATGTTTTTATCAACAGAACTTATGCCTACGCACCTCCCAGCATTGGTGTTGCTACATTTGATGGTTTAAATGAAAAAGGATATCCCTATAATTTCCTGGCTTCTGAAAGTTCCAGCGGAGGAGCGGATACACTCACTTCCGTACCCCTTGATTTGACGCTTTTACCAAGCGATTCGGTTATGTTGAGCTTTAGCTATCAGCCACAAGGTTTAGGAAATTCGCCAGCAGCAAAAGATTCACTTGTTTTAGAATTCAAAGAACCCGGTCAAAACTGGAACTACATCTGGTCGAAAAAGGGGAGCCCACTTACCTTTTCAGACACGCTGAATTGGGCCAATGTGAAAATTTACATCACTGATCCTAAATATTTGAAAAAAGGTTTTCAGTTTCGCTTTAGAAACTACGCAACACTTAGTGGAAGCTTCGATCACTGGCATATCGATTATGTATATTTGGTAAACACAAAAAAATTCAATGTCGAATTTAAAGATGTAACCTATGTTTACAATCTTCCTTCTTTAATAAAAACCTACCAGGCCATGCCATTTCGCCAATACACAAAGGCATACGCCAAAACGATGATTTCAACGCCGGTGAGAAATAATCATTCGGCTCAGATTACAGCCAATTATGCGTATTCAGTGAAAGATGATATGGGAAATACTTTGTATTCCACACCATTTTATGGATATCCCCTGGATCCCTATTCAAAAAGCGGTTGTCACCTGGATACACTAAGCAATTTACCAGAACTACCCTTGCTAAACAGGATCACCTCTTTTTATTTGGAAACCTACCACGAAAAATCAAATGATTTTAAAGTAAGAAATGACACTGTTCGCAGCGAACAAAAGTTTGGATATTATTACGCCTATGATGATGGTACAGCTGAAAGTGCATTCGGGTTAAAAAAAGCAAATTCATCACTCGCCATTAAATATGAGTTAAATGTGCAGGATACCTTACGATACGTAGATATTTACTTTAATCCAACATTAATCAATGCATCCAGCACCAATTTTAATTTAAAAGTATGGGGAGATGGAAGTGGCCAACCTGGCCCTGAAATAGCCTCCAGCAGATCATTAACACCAAGGTATTCGAAAACAGGGCCGAATAATATCATCCGTTATGGAATGGATGCACCACTCGTGTTACCGCCAGGCATTTATTATATCGGATTTTTTCAAGCAGGAAATATTCCGCTGAACATAGGTTTGGATATGAACACCAATAGCCAGTTTAATACATTTTATAAATCTGGAATAGAAGACTGGAACACCATGCCTTATCCGGGTTCTACTATCTTTCACCCGGTATTTGGATTTGACTCCACCGTGGTGAGTGTTCCAAACATTGCAAAGGAAGAACACTTTGTAGACATTTACCCCAACCCCGTAAGAAATGATTTGGTTGTTCGAACAAAAGATTCACAAAATCATGAGTTGACCTACACTATTTATGATGTTTCCGGAAGAGAAGTAGAAAAGAAAAAAATTGCAACACCGTCTGTAATTGATGTATCCCAATTTGAAAATGGAATTTATTTTATCCAGCTTCAGGAAGGGGAGTTGCGTTCCACATTAAAATTTATAAAGATAGAATGACGATAGGATCCCAGGATGAGCTAGATGAACAAGATGATCAGGAGCTATATGAGCATTATCGGGTAGCTGCGGATAAAGGGCAGGCGCCTTTACGGATAGATAAATTTTTAATGAACCGTGTGGAAAATGCCACACGTACAAAGATTCAGCAAGCCGCAGAAAATGGAAATGTACTGGTTAATAATAAACCTGTAAAATCAAATTACAAGGTAAAACCCTTTGATGTGATTACGGTTGTATTTGCACATCCTCCCCGCGAAATTGAGTTAATCCCTCAAAACATTCCGATTGATATTGTGTATGAAGATGACGATTTAATTATCGTGAATAAACAACCCGGCATGGTTGTGCATCCCGGATACGGAAATTACAAAGGAACATTGGTGAATGCTTTGGTGTACCACTTTCAGCAACTGCCTATCAGTAAATCGGGAGCAACACTGGCTATTAGTGAAAAATCAAAAGAGCAGGCATTGCTACGTCCAGGCCTCGTACATCGCCTGGATAAAAATACAAGCGGCATCATGGTCGTTGCAAAAAGTGAAATAGCCATGATGAAATTAGCAAAAGATTTTTTTGACAGAAACCTCGACAGAAAATACCAGGCACTTGTTTGGGGCGACTTCCAGGAAAATGAAGGAACTGTTACTGGAAATATAGGAAGACATTTAAGAGACAGAAAACTAATGGATGTGTTTCCCCCCGATAGTGAACATGGAAAACACGCGGTTACCCATTACAAAGTATTGGAACGTTTTGGTTATGTTACTTTAATCGAATGCAAACTCGAAACGGGACGCACACACCAGATTCGTGCACATATGAAGCACATTGGCCACTCGCTGTTCAATGATGATACCTATGGCGGCGATCGTATATTAAAAGGAACGACCTTCACAAAATACAAACAGTTTGTAGAAAACTGTTTTACACTTTTACCCCGACAAGCCCTGCATGCAAAATCATTAGGCTTTCATCATCCTGTAACCGGTAAATACATACATTTTGATTCAGAGCTGCCTGCAGATATGCAAGCCGTGATTACAAAATGGCGTGGATATTCCGTTTCTATGGCATTGGAAGAGTAAAAACAAGATAATATAATATATGTGTGTGCAGATATTATTTCCATCGCATGCCGCCATAGCTTTAGCGACGGCGCAGCGGAGTCGATATGCTTTAGAAGTATCCAGAATAGTTTGTACAATAAGATAAAACAAATACCTTAGCACAAACTAAATTGATATCATGGAATTTACCGCAGAACAAATCGCCGGTCTACTGAATGGTCAGATAGAAGGTAAAAAAGAAGTGAAGGTGAGTAAACTATCAAAAATAGAAGAAGGGTTTCCCGGTTCTATTTCTTTTTTAGCAAATCCTAAATACACTTCATATATTTATTCTACACAAGCCTCTCTGGTTATTGTCAACAAAGATTTAGTATTAACAGCACCCGTTTCAACCACATTGATCCGAGTAGATAGTGCTGAAGCAGCATTTACAAAACTACTGGAAATGTATAACCAGGTAAAATTGAACAAAAGTGGTATCTCCAAACAAGCCTTTATTTCTGAGACAGCAAAAGTAGGGGAGAACATCTATGCAGGAGCATTCGCATTTGTTGGTGAAAATGCGAAAATCGGAAACAATGTAAAAATTTACCCCCAGGTATATATTGGCGATAACGCAGTGATTGGTGATAACACCACCTTATTTGCAGGCGTGAAAGTATATTCAGAAACTGTTATTGGAAAAAATTGCATCATTCATTCCGGTACTGTAATCGGTAGTGATGGGTTCCGTTTCAATCCCCAAAATGATAATCAAAAAGTTCCCCAGATTGGAAATGTGATCATTGAAGATGATGTGGAGATCGGCGCCAATTGCGCCATTGACAGAGCAACATTAGGCTCTACCATTTTACGCAAAGGAGTGAAATTTGATAATTTGATTCACATCGCTCACAACGTCGAAGTAGGAGAGCACACTTATATTGCAGCGCAGGGAGTAATAGCGGGCTCTACCAAAATTGGGAAAAATTGTATGTTCAGCGGACAGGTTGGTATTGTCGGGCATTTAGAGATAGCAGATCAAACCATCATAGCAGCACAATCAGGCATTTCAAAAAGCATCAATGAAAAGGGAACAGCACAAATGGGATCACCGGCCTTTGATGTAAGTAAGTACCGGAAATCGTATATTCATTTCCGAAATTTGGATAGCATCGTAAAACGGATTGATCAATTGGAGAAAGAAAACGTTAAAGGCTAAGCACGCAACGCCAAAAGTCTGAATGACTTTCAACGTTTTAATTATAGATGTGAAAAAATATTTATCTCGAATAGATATGAAACGTCAAAGGTTTGAAAAACCTTTGGCGTTAATTACGCCCTCACCGCTCTTCTCCAGAACAAGACACGCTCTGTTTCCATTTGCGAATAACCAATCATTTTATTTTGTTCAGCATCCCACACTTTTAAGCGTAGGCATCTCAGCATATCGCCAGGATTTAAGGTAGTAATGATTGGTGTTTGCAGTTCCGGTATAGCCGCCATTGCTTCCGGTAAACGATAGAATGGAATACGGGAGTTGAGGTGATGAATATGATGGTAACCAATATTGGCAGTAACCCATCTCCAAAATTGATTCATCTTCATGTAGCTGGATGATTTTAATGCTGCATCAGCATAGTTCCAGGTAGTGTTGGCATTGAAAATAACACCAGGAAAATTATGCTGTGCATAAAACAAATAAGCTCCCAGCATATGTGATAAAAAGAAAGGCAGAAAAAAAGTAAGGAACCAGGTAAGCCATCCAAAATTTACAAACAACAGCACCGCTATTGAAAAGTGAATGATGAGCACTAATAAGGAATCCCAGTGTCTGCGGAAAGAACTTAGAAAAGATTGTATGCACATTCCATACATGAACGTAGTGAAATATGCAAAAAACATATTCAAGGGATGTCTTACCGCCAGATAAAAGAAACGCTCGCTAGGAGATGCTTCCATAAATTTCTGTTTGGTCATGATCGGGTAGGAGCCGATGCTCGCACTATATAATTTTGCATTATTGGCATGATGATGATCATGTGAGCGTTTCCAAATACTTGGTGGCGTGATCATGTAAATTCCGAAAATAGTGAAGAGGAATTCTGCGATGATGGATTTTTGCAGGATGGTGTGGTGCTGGTAATCGTGAAAAATGATAAATACACGTGACAACAACAAAGCACTACATACACTACATATTAATCGTCCATAGATAGAGGGAGAAAAATAGGTACCCAGCAAGAATGAAGTCAATAGGACAAAACCTACCAGGGTATGGAGCCAGCTTTTCCAACGTATTTCTTTAGCAAAAGGCTTAGTAGCTAAAATGAGTTCTTTTCCTTGAAGCATCCTACAAAAGTAAGAAAAAATATAGTATCATTTCAAAGATGTTGATAAAGGTTATCGAATAAGCTGAATGAAACCTTTCCTGGTTTTATCAGCCGTGATTACATAAAAATACACACCATTCTTGCAACGTTCCCCACTGGTGGTTCGTCCATCCCATTTGAATGTACCTTGTATCCCTTCCGGGCCTTCTATACCGCCCACCAGCACACCCCAACGGTCGTAAATTTTTACCTGGGAATTCTTTGGTAAATTACGGATGATCCAATCGTCGTTTATCCCATCCTCATTGGGTGTAAAGATATTTGCTGTTTCCGATGCAGAGTCCGATTGAACAAGTGTTACATCATCAACAAAATAATAGGAAAGGGTAGATAAGGTATTGAGTTGAAGCGTATCCGTGGTGGAGTCAGCGCTAAAGTTTCCAATGGTCATGTAACGCTCGCCGCCATTCGCTGTATAGTATGCAGAAACTTTTACCCACTTTGCAGTGTCAGTGAAATAAGTGCCGGAATCTGAATCTGTCATAACCTGGGGAGCATGTGGGAATACTCCTGCTGTTGTATCTATTTCAGCTAACGATGAAAAATAAAGACCCAGTTTGGAAATGGCTACAGAAGAACTGTTGGCTAAACTCACATAAAAAGAAATGAGGTAGTCCGTATCACTTTTTAAACTGCTTGTTAGTTCCACTTGCAGATATTCTCTTCTGGTGGCAGGCATTCCCCCATAAACATTGATACCAACAAACGATTCTCCCGTTTTAGGAGTCTGGTATCCGTATAGTGTATAAGGCACGCCATAGGTAGAAGGGATCAGTTGGCAGGAATTAAAATAATCCGGAAATTCGGTATTGGCACTGTACCAGTTGGTTGTATAGCTCAACTGATCGGCACTGGTAGGGCAGGCAACCTGATTTTCAAAAGAATAGTTGGGAATAAGGTTATCTTGCGCCACAAGCGTAATGCTAAAAAGAACAAATATCGTATGTAAAAAGAATTGCCTCATCTTTAATTTTTTAATAATTCTGCAGCTTCTGCCAATGTGATAATTCTTCCATTAAAGTAGGCAATTACAAAGGCTTCTTCTACTGTTTTATTTTGTAATAATTCATTCTTATATTTTGCTGCCGATTCGTAATCTGCAAACTCTCCGGTTAAGTAGCGGTTAAAGCCTTTAGCAGATACTTTTGTTGTTTTAATTTTTTCGAATTTCGCTTGTTGTGAAATCGAACTGTTTTTAAATGCTCCAACTTGTATGCGGTATACCACTAATTTTTTTGTAACACCACTAATCGGTTGATTATCAGGCACTTCTTTAATTTCATCATCTTTGGTTATTGGTGCAGCACCGGCTTTACGTAATGAAACACGTTCACCATCCTTATAAGCTGTAATAAATGCACCTTCATAGCCGTTCATCAGCATCCTTGCTTTGTGTTTCGCTGCAGCTTCAAGGGTTTTAAATGTACCAGTCATGTATTTGTATAAGCTGTCTTCTGTTTTCACTTCAATCAAATCATTTACTTCAGGGAAAATGTTTTTTGATAAAGGTCTTCTATACGCTCCTAACTGAACACGAAATACATTTCCAGGTGTTTTAACTTCACCAGGTGTAATATTTCTTCTCGCCGTCGCAGGATCCCTGTAAATGTTTTGTTTTTTAACCGGTTTGTTTGAAGCAGTTGTTGTTCCTGTTTCACCTTCCTTGGTCGTTGTTGTTTTAGGAGTTATTCCTCCTGTTTTTGTTAAAGCAGGGATATCATCATCCGGATCATGAAACTTGCCCCGCTGTTTATAGACGACTTTAATATTGTTTAAGCCGCTCTTGTTAAGCTCATCTTTACGAGTCTCCGCATCCTGGCGGGATGTAAATGATCCCGCAGTATATACCGTTGTAGAATCGTCCAACACAGTAGTTGAAATATCATCAATACTTAAAAACTTGGTCATTAAATCAGGAGGAAGTCCCGTTTTAAAAATGCCCAGCTCAACGGTGTAATCCTTCTCCGTGTATTTATTTCTGACAAGTGCACCATTGTGATCATGAACCTCCACTTTTGCATACGCACCAATGGAATCCATGAAAAAATTATAACGGTAAGCAATGATGGAATCCGTCAGTTCTTTTCCTTCTTCATCCACAAATGCATCTACACGTGTTGCCAGCTCCACATCTTTGTAGTTAGGAACACCATCTTCATCATCATCCAGCGGACAACCTTTTAAATCAACAGGTGCACCTGCTGGTGTCCCATTGCAGGAATCTTTGAAATCAATAACCCCATCTCCATCCTGATCTTCATTTTCCAAAGCAAGGAAATCAACATTGTCCACATTTTGCAGATAAGGATTTTCATCTGCTGGTCCTTTTTTCTTGAAGCCAAAATTATAACTCAACCCAAAGGAAGTCATCATGAATTTATCATTGCCTTTATTTCCTTCTCTAACACCAGTACCTTTAGAAGTCACACCATCAATATGATCCGTGAGTGTAAGGTACATCGTGGCACCCACTTTGAAATTCAGGTAATCATTTATTTTGAAGTTGACACCCGCTGAAATTGGAATAGCAAAGGATTGCTCAGGGTAATCTTTTACCTTATCCAGATTTAGTTTTTTGATATCGGTTTCATAGATATAATCTCGTTTAATTTCAATCGCATTTTCTGCCAGGGGATCCGTTTCACTCATGTCACGGATCGTATTATCCGACCAGTAGTAATAACGATTACCATGCGAATCAAAAAGATCTGTCTTGGAAATGAAATTGAAAGTGGAAAATCCAAGAGAAAGAAATGGGGTTGCTTCACGATCATCCGGCAACAAATTTCCGAAATTATAAAGAACGTTTACGCCTCCAAGGAAAATGCGGGACTCAAAATTCAAGTTACGTCCTCCGGGAACAAAGCGTTCATTCGCACCTAAGTTTCCTCTCAACACGTTGAAATTAAGGCTAAAGTATTTATTAATGGGTTGATCAAAATAAAGCTCATAAGCAATTCTGCTGACTGTCGGTAGCTGAAAATGTTTGCTATACAGGTCACCATAAAAAGAGAACATACCCGGACCTAAACCAATAGTCGGCTTGGTAAGTTCATCGGGTTGGTCTAAAGAGGAAACGGAAGTAGTATTAAAAGCGGATGTAGTGGATTGAAGGGAAGTTGAATCACCTGTTTGTGCATAGGCAGACCACCCTAAACATATAAAAAACAAAAACGCTTTTAATTTGTTATTCATATATGGCAAATATAACATAAAAACTCAATTAAGCGCTTATACGTGCTAAATTGAGTTTTGACTATACTTGTTGAAAAAATTTCTTATCTAAACCATTTCTGGCTGGTGATCATCAACGCTTCTTGAACAGTGATGCGTTTACCGGAATTGTATGCTGTTACAAATGGGCCGACAACACCTTTGTTTTTAATGATATCACGTGCATCATGTGCCGATTTGTATTCTTTATGTGATCCTACCGTGTATTTGGTAAAACCTTGTGCCATCTCTGTAATCACCGGCTCGTATAAATTATAACGTGTGGCCAGTGCATTTGCTTCCACAGCTTTGTGTAAAGCAGCAATCTGAACACGATAATTTACACTGCTGTTTGGAACAGGTACAGTTGAAGCGGATAAAACTTTCGTGTTATCTGCAGGTGTTTGCGTTGGCGTTGCTGTTTGCGCTGTAACTGTTTCCGTTGGAGTAGTTGTTGGTGTTACCGGAGTTGTCGTTGCTGTTTCAGTTGGTGGTGTAACCGGCGTTTCTACTTTAGGTTCTTCCTTTTTCTCAGGAGTAATGTTTGCCGCAACTGGAGGAGGAGTTGTACCTGGCTCTGTTCCAATGATTGTGGTTGCAATGGTGTATTTTTTTGTTTCATCATTTTCGATGTAAGAAAAAATACCGTCAATCAATTGATTTTTAGGATCTGTTGTAGAAGTAATTTTATAGGTTACTTTAAATTCAGGTTCTGAAGGCATAGAAACCCAAACAAATTTTACTTTTTGATCAGAAAAGCTAAAGGATGCTCCTTTGGATTCTCCTGCTGATGCGGTAAAACCGGCTGGAAGTGTTTCCAGTAATTTAGCAAACCCGCTTAAATTTCCTTTGTTGATATTTAATTCAACAGTAAACTCATTTCCCGGAGTTAAAGGCACTTTACGTGTACAGCTCACTGAAAGTCCCGCATTACCTGACAAATTCGCTACCTGTGGTGTTCCACTTGTCGATGAAGGTTGAGTAGGTGTTTCGGTTTGTGTTGGAGTGGTCGTAGTTGTATTAGCTGTTTCCGGTTGAGGTGTAGGCGTTGGTTCTGTTTTTGTAACAGCCGCCGCCTCTCCGATTATATTTATAGTTGCTGGCGTAATCTCAACCGTTTGTTTAACATTGTCAGAAACGTAAGAGAACTTTCCTGCGATTGATCGATCTCCATTTAGTTCTTTTGCGACCTTCACAGTATAACGGACTTTAAAATCCTTATCGGATGGCAGTGACATCCAGATAATCTTTACCGATTGCGCACTAAAGGTGAATGAACCACCATTGTTTTCACCTTTGTCAACGGCTATGAATCCTTCTGGTAGGTCTTGCTGTAATTTAGCAAAACCGCCTGTGGTTCCTTTATTAATTGTTAGTTCCACCACAAACTCACTTCCGGCTTTTGCAGAAGCAGGAATGTTCTGAGTAATTGTAATTGCATCAGCAAAGAAAAACTGATAAATCAACAATGCTAGAGAGTTGAATAATAGAGCTGCATATTTTAACATAGTCATTATTTTTAGTTTTTACTTAGTTTACTGTTCAAAGAAATAATCAATCAAGCGATTTATCTTATCAATAGAGAGCGCTGTATTTCCATCAAAAAAGGAGTCGATGGCCTCCGTAATTTCATTGGTTGTAATTAATCCGTCATTATTTTTATCTTCAATTTTTAAATCGGCAGGTATCTTTGTTTTAGCAGGATTTGTTTTTCTTTCTTCTTTAATTTTATTTTCTACATCTTTTAAGTAAGCAAGAGAAGGGTTCTCTGTAAATAATCTGCTTCTTTCAGTTGCAGTTGAATCAATGGTTGATCTTTTTGCTGCAATTGCCTGATCTGTGAGCGTTACTCCTGATTCATCCACGATTGCTCCTTTTGCAGAATTGATTTCTTTGTCTTTGTAATCAGGTATACCATCATTATCCGTATCTACAGGGCATCCGTGAGCGTTGACAGTGGCTCCTTTAAATGTACCCGGGCAATCATCATCTTTATCAGGAATACCATCCTCATCCAAATCAGACTTATCAAGCGAAGCAAAATCAACAGCGCTGTATCCGGATGATGATTTATCTTTTTTATAGAACTTTAATTCCATGGAAACAAATCCAAAGAAATATTTATCCGATTTACCTGCTTTTACATTGTCTAAGCGATCCGTAAATGATAAGTAATAAGTACCAGCTATATTAAAGCTTAATAAATCGGTAGCATTTAATTTGAAACCTAAACCTATTGGTAAAGCCAATGCAGTGCGTTTATAATTCTCAGTCGGATCAGTCAGCTGCGTTTCGTACACATAATCACGTTGAATAATAGTAGAAACTGGTGGAGGTGTAGTTTCCGGTACATTGCGAATGGTTCCATCTGACCAGTAATTATAGGCAACACCATTTTTATCTTTTAAATCTCCTTTTGGATCAAATTTGAGAAAGCTGATTCCAACCTGGAGGTACGGTGCGATAACGCTGCTGTTTTTAAATATAAAATCGTTATCAAAATGAAATACTAGGTTAAGATCGCCTTGTTGAATAGGTGTTTCAAAATTTAAATTGCTGGACAAACTGTGATCGCTGTTCGCTAATTTCCCAAACACGCCGTTCAATGAAACACCCAGGAATGTTCCGATGCGTTGTTCTAAGCCAACTGTAAACCCGCTTCTGATTCTTGTCAAAGAGCTAATATCAAGTCCTTTCCCCACATCTCCATTAAAGGATAAAACACCGGCACCGATGAAAACGGAAGGTAAACGTTTCTTTGGTGCTTCGTCTTGTGAATAAGCGTTGCTTGTCACCGCAAAAAATAAAACACATGTAACTATTCCTTTTTTTATCATTTCATTTTCATTTTAATAATGATGACTTAACCAACATCATTACAATTTCAATTAGGCAATAGAAATAATTTTATTATTTATTTTGAGGTTTGAACAAAACTATCTTAAAAAGAAAGCTTGTCAGAGTAGGGGGACTTGGTAATTGTAAACACAGGTTTGTTGAAAACCGCCTGTTTTTTTTGAAAAACGAAGTGTTTGAATTGTTTGGAGTGGTTGATTTTACTGGATGTTTGATAGATGTGCTGGTGATGTTAACAGCGTGTTAGTGCAGGAGGAAGACGTTATTAAGAATGAGTTGTTAATAACGTGGTTGAAGTCAACAGCATGAATAAAATAAAAAAGAGTTACTGCAACGCATTTCGTTACAATAACTCTTTACAATCCAACGGTAAAAAATTTAAGATATCACTTTTGCTTCAGGAAATTTCGATAACCATGATTCCAGTGCATTTTCTGTTCGGACAATAATTGTCGTCTTATAATCCAACTGTATTTTTATTTTAGGGCGATTGTCATCCGCTATGATTTTTTTAGTTTTCATGATTTGTGTAATTTAAGTGTTACTATTGAAACACAACTATTTCTCCGTTATTGAGTGCTTAACATATTTTAACAGGAGCTTTATTATTACTGAACCTGTTTCTTTTTCTTGCTCGATTTATCGGCATCTATCCTGTTTCTGAATACAAAATTATTGTCAAATACATCCAATACAATGTCTGAATTTTTTGTCACCGTACCGGCTAAAATTTGTTTGGACAATTCATTCAGCACCCGTTTTTGCATCACCCGTTTTACTGGACGAGCGCCAAATTGAGGGTCGAAACCAAGTTGTGCCAACCAGTCAACTGCTTCTGGTGTAGCTTCCAAATGGATATCATTTTCAGCCAGCATTTTCTTAATTGCATCAAATTGGAACTCAACAATTTTTGTCACATCTTCACGTGTAAGTGGCATAAACATAATTGTTTCATCAATCCTGTTCAGGAACTCCGGACGAATACTCTTTTTCAGTAATTCAAATACTTCAAGCTTTGTTTTCGCAATAATCTCCTCTTTGTTTTCAGGACCCATTTTTTCAAAATTTTCCTGGATCAAATGAGAACCCATATTCGAGGTCATAATGATGATCGTGTTCTTGAAATTCACCACACGTCCTTTATTATCTGTTAATCGCCCATCGTCTAACACTTGCAACAAAATATTGAAAACATCCGGATGTGCTTTTTCGATTTCATCCAACAGCACAACACTGTACGGTCTTCTTCTAACTGCTTCTGTTAACTGTCCACCTTCATCATATCCAACATAGCCCGGAGGTGCACCAACCAGGCGGCTCACAGCATGACGTTCCTGGTATTCACTCATATCAATACGCGTCATACTATTTTCATTGTTAAACAGAAACTCTGCTAATGCCTTTGCCAACTCAGTTTTACCAACACCCGTTGTTCCCAGGAAAATGAATGAACCAATAGGACGTTTGGTATCCTGCAAGCCGGCGCGACTTCTTCTCACGGCATCACTGATGGCTTCTATAGCTTCTTCCTGTCCCACCACACGTTTTCTCAACTCATCTTCCAGGTGTAATAATTTTTCACGTTCACTTTGTAGCATACGTGCTACCGGAATACCTGTCCAACCAGCTACAACACCTGCTATATCTTCACTGTCTACTTCCTCTTTTATAAGTTGGGATCCGCTTGTTTGCATATCTGCCAGTTTACTTTCAAAAGCGCGTAGTTCAGTTTCCATTTCTTTTAACTTACCATAGCGTATTTCCGCCACTCTTCCATAATCTCCGTTACGCTCAGCTTGTTCGGCTTCAAATTTCAATTGCTCCATTTGCTCTTTTACTTTTTGAATACCTTCTACTACGCTTTTTTCACTTTGCCATTTTGCGCGCAGATCGGTTCGTTGATCGGCCAACTCTGCAATCTCTTTATTCAGATCTTCCAGTTTACGTTTATCGTTTTCCCGCTTGATGGCCTCGCGCTCAATCTCCAATTGCCTGATTTTTCGTTCCAACACATCCAATTCAATCGGCATGGAATTCATTTGCATTCTTAATTTAGATGCCGCCTCATCCATCAAGTCAATGGCTTTATCCGGTAAGAAACGATCATTGATATAGCGTTGTGATAACTCTACAGCTGAAATAATCGCTTCATCTTTTATTCTCACTTTGTGATGCGCCTCGTATTTTTCTTTAATACCGCGTAGAATGGATATAGCATCTTCGGCACTTGGCTCATCTACCATCACTTTTTGAAAACGACGCTCCAAGGCTTTATCTTTTTCAAAATATTTTTGAAACTCATTTAAAGTAGTTGCACCAATAGCTCTTAATTCTCCTCTTGCCAAAGCCGGTTTTAAAATATTGGCCGCATCCATTGCACCTTCGCCACCACCTGCACCTACAAGGGTATGGATCTCATCAATAAATAAAATGATTTCTCCATCTGCAGAAATAACTTCTTTCACCACCGATTTTAACCGTTCTTCAAATTCCCCTTTGAATTTGGCACCTGCAACCAATGCACCCATATCCAAGGAATAAATTTGTTTGGATTTTAAATTATCAGGTACATCGCCGTTGATAATTCTGATGGCCAATCCTTCAGCGATAGCAGTTTTACCCACACCGGGCTCACCTACCAAAATCGGGTTGTTCTTGGTTCTTCGAGATAATATTTGCAATACGCGGCGTATCTCTTCATCACGGCCAATAACCGGATCAAGTTTTCCTTTTTTTACCTGGTCATTTAAATTGATCGCGTATTTATTAAGCGCGTTATAGGTATCTTCAGCAGTCTGGCTCGTTACTTTTGATCCTTTGCGTAACTCAGCGATAGCGGCTTTCAAATCTTTTTCAGTTACACCGTTATCTTTTAGTAATTGCGAAGTGGTATCTTTTGTAGAAAGAATGGATAATAATAAATGTTCAATTGAAACATATTCATCACCAAATTCTTTTAAATAAGTAGATGCCTTGGAAACAGCCTGATTCGCGTTGGATGACAGATACGGCTGACCACCCGATACTTTTGGAAAGCTTTCTACGATTTTATCAAGTGCTGCTGTAAATACGTTAGTATTTACATTTAGCTTTTTTAGTAAAAATGGGGTCACATTTTCATCAACTTCTAAAATGCCCTTCAATATATGAGCATTTTCAATTGATTGCTGGCCATTAACGGTTGCTATTTGAACAGCTTGTTGAATGGCTTCTTGCGATTTTATGGTAAAATTATTTAGATTCATAGGTTGTTTTTTTTCAAGATTTTGGTCAAATCTTGTTCCATCGGAAATAGAATATGGTGTTTTGACAAGCTTGTCAGGAAAGCTTAAAAAGAGGTGTCGTATTGACTTTTATCTAATGAAAAGGCTGACTAATTTTCAGATGTTTTTCTAAATTACTTTTGTTCTTTTTGTTTCAAGATAAAACGAAAGAGAGAAATTTACGTTAGCTTCTTATCTTATCCAGTAAAGAGCTCAATAACTCCGCTTCTTTAGCCGTGATACTTTTTAGTTCTTTCAAAAAGACCTCTTCCAATTTATCAAGCTCTGTGAGCAACGCCAATCCTTTTTGAGTGATAATTACATTTACAGCTCTTCTGTCATCTGTGCTAACTGCTCGTTCCACTAATTTTTTTAAACGGAGTTTTTCAACCAGGCGAGAAGCATTGGAGTTTTTATCCAGCATGCGTTCAATTAATAAATTGATGGTAACAGGGTT
Organism: Bacteroidia bacterium; assembly: GCA_035696085.1. Classification (GTDB taxonomy): domain Bacteria; phylum Bacteroidota; class Bacteroidia; order 2-12-FULL-35-15; family 2-12-FULL-35-15; genus 2-12-FULL-35-15. The sequence goes on from DASRRA010000273.1 coordinate 22,509, forward strand.
CGGATGCTGGCCACGAAGAATGCGCAAAATGTTATATTGCTGTACGGAAATGCCGTATGGTTTTAGGCGACAGGAATGTTTTGAGCTAAGCCAGCTACTGGTGAAAAAAATATTAACTAGCATTTTATGATGCTCATTTCTAAATTTTTCTTGTTTTATTTCTTTACCGATTTCCATCCTCCAATTTTCAGTGATCTATGTAAATAATCTATTGTAAAGATATCTTTTTTTTGTATACATTTACATTATATGTAGATACATTTAATTTAGTTGGAGAATAAACCCTTCGCTGCGATCCAGCCGCTGCTCCAGGCATTTTGAAAGTTGAAGCCCCCTGTAATACCATCTATATTCATTACTTCGCCCGCAAAATAAAGGTTAGGCAATAGTTTGCTTTCCATAGTTGCAAAATTTATTTCGCTGAGCTTAATCCCTCCGCTTGTCACAAACTCTTCCTTAAAGGTGGTTTTGCCCTTAACCGGGTATTCATTATTCAACAGGCGTTGCAAGAGGTCATTGCTATTCTTTTTACTTAGATCAGCCCAACGCAAATTCTTATCAATTCCACAAGTGGATATAAAATATTCCCATAAGCGTTTTGGCAATTCAAAGGGACAACTGGCAGATACAGCCTTTCCAGCATTTTCCTCCCGCTGATTGGCAAATTCGATTCTTATTTTTTCTTCGGTATGTTTAGGTAACCAACTGATGGAAACCTGGAAATCATAATTTAATTCATTCAGCATCCGTGCTGCGATGGCTGAGGCTTTTAAAACCACCGGTCCGCTCAGTCCCCAATGTGTGATCAATAAAGGACCTTCAATTTCCAGCTTGCAGGCTTTTATTTTTACTTTGGCGGATGGAACGGAAACACCCATAAGCTTGATAAGTTCAGCATCCGGAATATTAAATGTAAATAACGAAGGAACAGGTGAGATGATACTATGCCCCAAACTTCTCAACCAATCATAGGACGCGTTTTTAGGATAGCCACCTGTTGCAATGATGAGCTTCTGGCAACTGAACAAGTTGTTTTCCGCATCTTTTAAAATGAATTCTCCATTCTCATTCGAAATGGTTTGAATATCACAATTTAATTTTATTTCAACCCCCGCAGCTTTTGCCTCCTGAAGCAGGCAATTGACAATTGTTTCAGAGGTATTGCTTTCAGGAAACATTCTTCCGTCAGGTTCCGTTTTTAAGTGAACACCTCTTTTTTCAAACCATTCAATTGTATCTTTTGTTGTGAAGCGGCTGAATACATTTTTTAATTCCTTTTCTCCCCGCGGATAACTCTTCACCAATACATCATTATCAAAACAAGCATGGGTGACATTGCATCGGCCACCGCCGGAAATACGCACTTTTGCTAATAATTTGGAGCTTTTTTCAAGTATAAGTACAGAACAGTTTTTATGCAACTGTGCACTATTAATGGCTGCAAAGAATCCCGCAGCACCGCCTCCAATTATAATCACATCCGCTGATACCATTCCTGTATTTTTTTGTAAGTATACATATTTTCTCTCTAAATTTAACAGCAAATAGTATCAACCACTTAATTCTGAACGATGAAAAAATTTTATATAATACTTGTTTTATTTGCTGCAGCTTGTAAACAAACACCGGCACCGACGGACGTGAAAGAAGTGATGGATGCCGATAGAGCTTTCTCCGCTATGTGCGCAGAGAAAGGCATGGGAGAAGCGTTTGTGGCATTTGCTGCAGATGATGTGATAAAATTAAACCAACGTCAAAAAACAATTATGAACAAAGAGGAGCTAATGGAAAGTTTTAAAAAAGATCCGGAGACTGCACAATTGAGACTTACTTGGGAGCCTTCCAAAGCAGATGTATCAGGTGATTTAGGGTATACATTCGGACAAGCGAAAATCGTATTGCCTGCTGATTCAACCGGCCAATCCAAAACATTGTATTTCGATTATGTAACGGTTTGGAAAAAGCAAAAAGATGGCAGCTGGAAATACCAAACAGACTGCGGTAATCAGGTTCCTGCGCCGGAAACAAAATAAGTCGAAGACGAATGAAAATAAAATGCCCCGGT
>DASRRA010000274.1:0-2735 GCA_035696085.1 Bacteroidia bacterium
TTCCTGATTATCGCCCATTACATCCACAATTTGTTTTTTGAATTTACCCGACTTAATTTTAACAAATTCCCCAGCTTCCTTTTCCATGTAATAATCGGACTTTACTCTTATTTCATTCATCTGCATAACCTCTATCTGAAGCTCATAAAGGTTTATAACTCCTTTTGATAACCGTTTAACAAATACTTGGTCCCCATCAATATTTCTGGAAATAAATGTAGATCCATCCACCACATATTCCTTTACCTTATCTGCGTGATATGTTTTTATTTCACCGGCGTCATTTTTAAAGCTTGCCTTTGAAAAATTGTCAAACTCCTTTTTTGAGTTTTTTCTAATTTCGCCATTCAGTGTATCACCGTTTAAAAGCACGATATACCCTTTATAATATTTGGTTTGTGCATGAATGTTGTTTGAAAGAATGGTAATAAAAAAGAGAGCTAATGTGATTGAGAGAGATTTTTTCAAGTTCATAAAGGGATTTAGCTTTTTAAATAGTTACTATTTCAAATATAGAATTTAAATTATTAAATTAAAATGTGTACTTAGCCAAATCAGGCAGGTGTTAGTAACTTTCGATACAATTAACTAATTGTAAGGATATAACTACTCACCTCTAGTCGCTTATGTTTCAAGGCTTTTAGCCCGACAAATAACCTTTACTTACAAAATACGTAAATAAAGATGCTGGGTTTCCAAAGTCAAAATTTTAATTATTAACAAGGCAACGTAAATAAGTATGCTAAACCATTGCTCTATTTAATACTTTTATGACCTACTTCACTTACCTGCATCGCCTTTCCATTTTATTTCTTGCGTCTATTTTACTTTTGGTTTCCGCTTGCGATCACCCGGAACCTAATAAAAAGCCAAAACCTGTAGTTATCGTTGAGCAGCCGGAGTTAATTAATAAAGCCGTAGCAGTTCTTCTGGCAGAAAGCCTTTCTTCCAAACCACAATCTCTCGTGATTGAGGATGACAGCCTTTTTTCAGCTCCTTTTATTTATCAATTCTACAAATCGAGACAATTTATTACCACCTGGACCAATAAAGGGAAATTGACTTTCCAGGGCGACTCTTTGATGCAATTGCTGCAACAAGCACCTATGAATGGTTTAATTAGCAAAGATTACCATCTTGAAAAAATTGGTAATTTGTTGAAACCAGAGAAAAACAGCCATAAACACGATGCGAATAAATTATCAGAAGCGGAGCTATTGCTAACAGACGCCTTTTTCACTTATGCCGTACACATTCATGCAGGTCGCTTGAATAAAGATAGCCTTACCCGAGAGTGGCATCCGCAATATGCAGACACCAACCTTGTACAACTATTGACCACTGCCTTACGGCACAACACCATCCAAAGAACACTTCACGCCATGGAGCCGCAAATGAAACAATACCAGCTGCTGAAAATAGCATTGAGAACCTTTCTTGCAGAATTCAAAGACATAACCTGGGATAGTTTGAGAAGCCGCAGCAGTGACTCTGCCACATTTAATACGCGCCTAAAAGATAGATTAATTGCAAGTCATGATTTTAGCAGAGGCGATGTTGATTCCCTCGTTTCGGATTCTATTTTACTCATAAAGGCAATCAAAAATTTTCAATGCAAAAACAATTTAATTGAAGACGGTAAATTAGGTAAACTCACGTTTAAAGCGCTTCAACGAACAAAAGAGGATTACATTAAACAATTGGAATTAAATATGGAGCGCTGCCGTTGGCACAGTTTGCCAACAGAGACAAGATACGTTTGGGTAAATATTCCAAAATATGAAATGCGGGTTTGGGAAGATGATAGTCTTATCTTGAAATCCAGGGTTATTGTCGGCGCACCGCTCCACCCCACACCTATTGTGAGGAGCAGGATTACTAATTTTCTAATTTATCCGTATTGGAATGTACCTTATAGTATTGCCACCAAGGAGATATTGCCCATTCTTAAACGGGATACCTCCTACATCCGCAAAAATAATTTTGTTGTGTTGAACTCCTATAACCAACCTGTAAATCCATTTTACATTAACTGGAAAAAATACGATGAAGATTTTTTCCCCTGGAGATTGCGACAAGCAACCGGCATTGATAACTCCCTCGGTGTTTTAAAATTCAATTTTCAAAATAAATTTGGTGTGTATATGCACGATACGGATCATCGTAATTTGTTTGGACGAGAGATGCGTGCGCTCAGTCACGGTTGTGTACGACTTGATAAATTTGTAGATTTTGCGAAGTATTTAATCCGTGAAGACTCGGTTAAATATCCTGTTGATTCATTAATGTACGACCTGACCTATGAAAAACAAAAGTATGTTTACATCCGAAAACCAATTCCAATCTATATTACCTACTATACGGCAGAGGTAAACGATTTAGGTGAACTCTTTTTCTTTTATGATGTATATGGGTTGGATGAAAAAATGAAAAAGGCGCTGTACTAATACAAAAACTTATTATACGGATACCTTACCTGATGAAGTTCCTTGATGTTTTCGTACAATACTTTTTTAAACTCTTCTATATTTTGTTTTTTTCCTGCTGAAATAAAAAGTACCGGAGAATTCAATTTGCTCATCCAGGAATTTTTTAATTGTTCCAGGCTCAGGTTGCGTTTATTCAAAGGTGTTAAATCATCTGCCTCCTTTTCTTCAAATGTAAACGCGTCTATTTTATTAAATACCAAAATGGTTTGTTTATCACCGGCGCCAATATCTGCCAATGTTTGATTC
>DASRRA010000275.1:0-14736 GCA_035696085.1 Bacteroidia bacterium
TTCAGCATTTTATTAACAAATCGGTGAATGATTTGCAAATACTACAATTTTTTACATGTATATACAGATAAAATTTAGCGCGAGTGTGAGCGCGAGTGTGTGGAATATTTGCATTTTAACGTTATTTTCGTTCATATTTTCATTTACAGATGAATAAGCTTAATCGTACGTTTTTAATCTACAGCATACTTGCTATCATAATCTTAATCTGTATTGTATTTCAAAATTATTTTTCATTGGATGAACCAAACATACTTTGGTCACTGCGAAGTGGAAAAGGATGGAACGGTTATTTTTATTCGTTTGTAGCAGATGGCCGTCCTATTTATGGTATGTTTCAACTGGCTGGTATTGAATGGGCAGGAACATTAGCCAATCTTAAATTTTTAAGAATCATCTCCGTCATTTTTACTTTTTTATTTTCCCTGCTTATTTTTCATTATTTAAAAAAGAAAGGTGTTCAGCCAACCATAGCCTTTATCATGGCGGTGATGATTTTTTGCATTCCTGGCTTTTCTGTATTTATGGCCTGGGGGCAACAGTATTCTCACCATTTTTCTTCCTTGCTATCCTTTTATGCGGGAATGTTGACGGTGGCTGTTTTCAATAAAATGCTGGGTGAAGCAACATTAAGCAAAGCCCGAGAAAACGTCTATATTGCTACAGCGCTGCTTTTGCAAATCATATCCTTGTTCATTTATCAAAGCATGTCTCTCGCTTTTGTATTACCTGCATTTTATACATTACTGTTAAAGCGGGACGTTTTACCAAAGGCAAGGATCCGTTTTTTTGGTTCGGTGGTGATCGTCTTTTTTGTGAGTTTGATTATTTACTATAAATTATTTCAATCGGTATTACTAAGCTCCGGTGTTGGAATGACAGTGCGTGGTTCCAGGGAAGGCTACGATTTGTTTGGTAAGGTGCATTGGTTTACCATTCATATTTTGAAAGAAGCCAGTAAATTACATTTACTGCTGATGAAAGGTTCATTTTTCTCCGTTTTGTTTAGCTTTTTGTTAATCGGTATACTGATTCGGGATCTTATTAAAAAGCGGTTCCTGGATATTCTTTTCTTGTTTGCTTTCTCCGTATTATTATTTCTTCCGCATTTATTTATAACGGTTAGCTGGGGAGCCAGCAGAAATTTTGCATTGATCAGTTCTATTTTTATTGTATACATGGCGGTACGCATTTTTGAATTTTTACCTGCACCTAGCCTGGTTGTTTCCTTAGCTGTAAGTACAGTGTTTGTAGGATTGTTATTCATGAATATTGGAGAAGGCTGGGTAAAGCCAATGAAAAAGGATTATGAATACTTGTCAAAATATGCAGCGCATTTACGTGCTATTTCAACAGATACATTGTATGTGCGATACGTCCCTCCACGTACCTGGAGCTTTCATGAAGATAAATCTTTTCTAAGAATGTATTCAGATGAATTCAATGCACCGGAATTCAAATTTCTATGGCCGGTTGAACCTGCGCTCAAATGCATTTATCAGGATGCTCATCCGGGAGTTTCCATGGAAACGATCAACACGTTTATGAAGGTTGATACGGTGAATGCACCATCCATGATAGGTAAGCCCTCGATTGTGTTGGATTTTAATTATGACTATAATGCTTATGAATGTGGTCCCAGACCAACTTCTATCAGCACGGAATCAAAATGAAAGTAAAAGCCATAGCTATCTCTTATTTTTTTTGGTTGATCCCCAACGGCAACGTCATCAGCCTGTAACTTATTGTACAAATCGTTTACTTCTTCTGTGGTGTTAAACATAAAGCCCAGATGAAAAGCCTTTGGATACGTTGCATCACCTTCAGTCGCTGGCATGACTACCAACGAAAAATCATCTTCTCCTTTTAAGATAGCTATCACATGATCGCCTTTTATTTGCGTGCAGGTAAAATGAAAATAGGTTTCAAAAAAAGCAATGGCAGCTTTTACATCGCTAACAACTAAGTTGAGGTGATTTAATTTAATCATACTCTTAAAATCAAAAAAAATTACTGGTGCAAATGTAAATGCTTTTTTGCAAAAAAAAGATGCAGTGTTGTACTGCATCTTTTAAATATTAAAGGTAGGATTGTGTAAACGGATGGTATACTACTTCCCAATTTGAATTTTTTCTCCCAGGAATTTGGGTTCCCGGTCAATCAACATATCCAGGAAAACTTTGGCCTTTGCAAAAAATTCCCTGCGGTTTGTTTTTGCTCCAAATTTTCCGGTAAGGTCTTGGGCATTACACCCATAGGCTTCTATGTCATTGTTGCGCGCAATAAACACTGCGCGTTCGTTGTGAAATTTCTGAGAAATGATAACGAGTTTTGTCTGGCTAAAAATTTCTTTTGCCCGGATGACTGAATCAAATGTGCGAAAGCCAGCATAATCTAAATAAATGACAGAATCCGGTACACCACCTGCCAACAGCGCATTTTTCATATCGGTTGGTTCATCATAGGTCTTCCTGCTGTTATCGCCACTTACGATGATGTATTTTATTTTTCCGGCGTGAAACAGTTCAAGGGCAGCATTGATGCGGTAGTTAAAGTAGTAATTCTCATATCCATTTGCCGTTAGCCGGCTGGCCCCTAGCAGCAATCCAACCTTTGTTTCGGGCACATCGGCTATGTTGTCAAACACATAGGGTTTGGCTGTGCTTGTAATTTTGTAATTGGCCCAGTACGTAAATGCAACTGCAACTGCTACCAGTACAAGTGTTGCTATTACAATTTTCGATTTTAAAATGCGCCTTCCCACCATTGTTTAAACTGCTGCTGATCGTTTTTTAAATAAACAATTTCTCCGATCATCGGTGTGATTAACGGAATCTTTATGTTTTTATTGAGTGCTGTTATTTTTTTCAGGGGCTCATCCCAGGCATGATTGGCCAGCGCAAATTTTCCGGAATGTACCGGTAATACTTTTTTTGCTTTTAGTTCCATCGCTGCTCTTAATACTTCATCGGGCAAGGCATGAATGTATTTCCAGTTTAAATCATATTGCCCATTCTCCAGGATGGCTAAATCAAAAGGGCCATATTTATTTCCGATGGTTGTAAAGTGCGTATCGTATCCGCTATCGCCACCAATAAACAATTTTAATGTTGGTGTTTGAATGACAAAAGACAACCACAAGGTATTGTTGCGTGCAAAAGCCCTTCCTGAAAAATGCCGTGCAGAGGTGGTGTGCATCACAAAATTTCTCTCCAACTCAAGTGTTTCATCCCAGTCTTTTTCAATGATGGCTGTATGCGAATAGCCCCATCGTTCCAAATGTGCACCCACACCAAGTCCGCAAATCACGTTTTTGATTTTTGGCCGCAAATCACGTATAGTTTTATAGTCGAGATGATCATAATGATCATGTGTGATAAGCAGGTAATCAATTTCCGGAAAATCTGTTACGGTATAAATATCTGATCCTATAAATGATTTATTCATGCCGGGTAGCGGCGAGGCATCACCGCTAAAAACAGGATCCACGAGTAAACGTTTGCCATTTAATTGAATGAAATACGAAGAGTGACCAAACCAAATCAGCACATCTTCCTCTTTTGGCAGATGCAACAAGTCTGTTTTTATGCTTGGTATTTCTTTTTTAGGAACACGTGTGGGATTTCTCTTGAAAAAAAATTGAGAGATAACACCTGCGTAACTGGCACCTTCTGTAAGACTGGGTGTGTGACTGATGTTTTGAAATTTACCCTTTTTGTAATTGGGAGATTTTTGGATGACTTCCAAACGCTTGCCTGAAGGCTTCCTTCCAAATTTTGGTAAAAGCGTGTAGAGGTATACAACTGCAATCAGCGATAGAATGATAACAATTAATGGAATCATGTGTTTTTAGATGTGGAGTAAATACAACCAATAGATTTTTCCAAAACGTTTTTCTAATTCTTTCTCTCTTTTAAATCCTAAGCTTTCATAGATATGACGGGCCGCATCCATAAATTCGGATGTATGCAAAGCAATCGTTTTTTCGCCGGTATCCTTTGCATGCGTGATGCACATTTGCGTTAATTTTTTAGCAATACCCATACCCTGGTAATCCGGATGAACACCAACCATGCGGATTTGTGCCCATATGGCCTCATAAAAATCATGAGGTTGACCACTTTTCACCAGGAAGGCCATGCCGATGATTTTGTTTTGATGGATGCAAATAAAGCACTTAGCGCGATCCAGTAATGCAAGAATATTTTCTTTGTCTTTTATGACATGTGCTAGTTTATTGGCATGTTCAGCCGAGAGTAATGTAATATAAGGACTATAGGAATCAATGGATAATTGCACCAATTCATCAACATCTTTTATAGTGGCGGAACGATAAGTAAAGTCATCTGGTTTCATAAATTTTTCTTATTAGAGCGTCTAAATTAAAATGATTTGATAAAACGTGTGTCGTGTCATTTCGAGCGGAGTCGAGAAAGTGTGATAGCTAATTTTTCGCCAATTCAGCCGTCAGTATTTCAATGGCTTCTTCTGCCTCAGGTGTTTGGGCATTCATAAAAACAAGCGTTGCCAGATCTTTCTCTTTGCAAATCATGACTTGTGTTAAAAACGTGCCGGGATTACCATAATGAGAGGACCAATGATTTCCGTCTTTATCCATTTGCCAAAACCATCCCAATGCAATTTTAGGAAGACCATAATGCATATACTCAAACTCTTCTTTACTTAATAAACTGGATTGCCCTTTTAGGCCCTGAAGCTGGAGTTGAATAAATTTTACATAGTCTGGTAAACTTACTTGTATGTTACCCGCTGCCAATAACCAGTTTAATTTATAGCTGTCGCCAGGAGCTTCTGCCATCATCTCCTTATTATATCCCCAGGGTTGAAGAGAATCCAAGGTGTTGGGTTGTCCAAAATAAAACGTAATGTGGAGTTGATCTCCCAATTCTTTAACAAGCTGCTTGTAGGATTTACCGGAAACCTTTTCCATCATAAGTGCTGCAGCCACATAGCCCAGGTTGGAAAAATGAATGCTTGCTGTATCGGTTAAAGCCGGCTGTTTTAAGCACCAGCGTAAAAATTCATAACGCTGTTGTGTTTCATCACCTGAAAAATCTTTTAGTTCTGGCTTCTCATAATAATAGGAGTAGGAATATAAATGTGTTCGCATGCTTACTAGATCCACCAGTGTTAAGTTGGCGTGCGCCTGATCGCTGCCCGGTTTCAATTCAGGAAACAGGTTAAAAAATTTTGTGTTCCAGGAAAGTTTTCCTTGCTTCACCAGTAATGCTGCAATAAATGTTGTTACGGTTTTGGTATTGGAGCCAATCCGAAACTTATCTGTTAAGGATGCCACGCGTGCGGAATTTAGCTTGGGTGTACCCAATGCTTTTATTTCATATACCGTCGTGGACGAAATGCGTGCATACGCTAATTCAGGGACGTGGTGTCTTTCGCGGAGGCTATCTGCAAAGGCGGCATGAGATTGAGCAGTAAGGAAATTTATAAAAAGAAGAAAAATAAACAGGAGTACTTTTTTTTGAATGAAGCGGTTAAAAGTCATATTAGCTGCGTGCATAAGCAATAAAATAATATTCAGTATTGTTGTTGAAATGGGCTTCAAATTCGGTTTGTGTTAAAGGCCCCTTGTTTTTTATGAATGACTTCAACGTGGAAATTTGTAAACCAATTTCCGCTGATAAAAACTGAAAAAGCTCACCTGGTTTGGTTCCATAATAATCACTTGCACCCAAGCCACTTTCAAAGATCACAACCGGCTTGTATTTTTTTAGCAATTGTTTTCCGCCTTTTAAAACGCCAAATTCCCCACCTTCCACATCAATTTTGATAAAATCAATTTTTACATCGGGAGGAATCAATCCATCCAGTGTTTTCAATTCCACACTGATTTGCTCAATATCCGGGGTTTCCATGGCATATTTACGTTTTTGAATACCACTATATGCCGGAGCATTTTTTACATATTGAAACGTGGAGGTGCCTGTTACATCTGATAACGCATAGGGATAAACAGTTGCTTTTTCCTTGTATTTCACCTTCAACTGGTCAAACAGATGTGGAAGGGGTTCAAATGCAAAGTGGGTTCCTTTAGGCGAATGTGCAAGCATCACATCCAGCAATTCACCTTTATGGCAACCCACATCAATACAATTGCTGTTGGGGTGTATGCATTGTTTCATGATGGCTTTGGTAAGCCGGTCGTATTCCAGATTTTTGGTTAAATCTAAATGCAAATAATTTAAAACAGATCGAACAAAATTAAGACTCATATGGATGTTTATCTTTGGATTTGAGCTGTTAATGAAATGTTTATTTCAATAGAAACCAAAGATAACTACAAATTGTGGTGGAAACAATCCCCGCATTATTTTTCGAACGGATTGCTGAAAGCGGGATTCGAAATAAATACCGAATCAGTAAACGTATTTAAGAAAGCAATTATGTTTTTTTTCTCTGTAGACGTAAGTTTAGATCCTCCTGTACGTGCAAATTCCATCTTTGAGTCGATGTTGGCGCAGAAATGCACACCTTCGCTGTAAAAATCCAGCACTTCTTCAAGGGTTTTGAATCTTCCATCATGCATATAAGGCGCTGTTAATGCAATGTTTCGCAGTGAAGGGATTTTGAATTTTCCATTATCGCTCAATTTATTTGTGGTTTTACCTAATCCTGCATCTGAATATTCAGTTGCGTTTACAATACTATCTAGCCCATTGTTACTGAATTTGGCAGTGGTGCCCAGTGCGTCTCCGTCAGTAGTGTGGCAAAGCAAACAGTCCCCTCTTGTCATATCATTCACTAATTCAAAACCATTGTACTCCTGGTCCGTGAATGTAGCTTTTCGCATATAAACAAGATCATATTTTGATTGATACGAAATAAGCGTTCTTAGAAATTGAGCAATTGCATAGGCAATATCTGTACTATCTATGGCACTTTTACCAAATGCATGCTGAAATTGCGAACGATAGAAGGTACTACCTGTTACGCGTTTTGAAGCAGTGATCCAATCCAAGTCCATTTCTTCATGTGATTTCACCGGAAACAGGACTTGTTGCTCAAGTGTAAGGGCACGTCCATCCCAAAAAAAAGAAGGGTACCAAGCCAAGTTAAAGAGCGGCAATGTGTTTCGTGTTAAAGATGTCTTGTGTAAACCGGTACTAAAGGCTTTTGGAGCGTCACTAAATGCATATTTTTGTTGATGGCAGCTAGCGCAACTCATACTACTATCCTGGCTAAGAATAGGGTCATAAAATAAATAACGCCCCAGTTGCATTCCTTCATATGTCACTGGGTTTTGGGCAGAAACAGGCATTTCCGGAAATGTTGGCAAATCGGGAAATACATAAGGAGTGGGGCGTTTGTCAACAAATCCAATAAACACACCGATGATGCAAAAAATAGAAAATAGAATTTTTATTTTTCGCATTTTGCTTTATTTAGATAGCATGATGGGAAATACTTCGTGTTGTAAATTGGTATTCACCATTAAATAATAAATGCCGTTAGGTAAATAACTTATGTTTACAGCAAAATTAGAAGGATCTGGTTTAAATTCTTCTACCAACCTGCCATCGATACCAAATAAACGAACACTTTCAATAACATGGTTATCCTGAATTTTACTTGCTTCAATGTTTACAATTCCTTGTGTTGCCGTAGGATAAACGGTTAAATATTTTGATTTTTCATTCTCTTTTACAATGTGCATCATCGTTTTTGTAACGAAAAGATTATCAATCATCCACCCTTCTTTTTGATTATTGATTGCATCCGATTTGAATGTAAAACGGTAATCAATTGAAGAGGGATTATTTGAAAAGAGGTAAATACAAAACCATACATCTCTCCACGTGCTGTCTGTGCCACTAAAAGCATATTGTCCCGAACTCAGTGTGTCTTTATTATCAGAGTTATACCCGTAAATATTATGAACGATTGGATTATTGAAAGCATTCTGCCAGGTTACACCTTTATCAAGCGAAAATTCAATAATACCTCCGTCTTTGTGTTTATCCATATCCAGCTTCTGTTTCCAACGAGTAGCGACAATATTGCCAGAGGAATTACTAAAATCCAGATGAAAAGTGAATGTGGAAGTTGTATTGGATGGATACGTTTTCACAGTATCTGTAACAATTACATTAGGCTCGGTTGCAGCCATATTAAAAATGGTTTTGTGCGGCTTACCAATTTGCCAAATGTTGCTTGCATTATTGGGTTCACGTACCACATGAATAGAACTTGCACTGGTATCAGCACCATCAAAAAATTGAAGATAGCTTTTGAACTGCGCATTTACGGTGGTATATCCTAACGTAAATAAAAGAAATAAAGAAAGAGATAGTTTTGTTGACATAGCCTTAAGTTTTGATGATAACAAGGATAAGTCAAATTTTTGAAATTAAATTTTAAATTTAAGTATCGGTCGGTATGAAATAGTTAACGGTAAATTAAGCTGGATTAATTGCTACGGATGGCTTCAACGGGATCCAGTTTGGAGGCAGAATAAGCTGGTACAACGCCAGAAACAACACCTATGATAACTGATACCGAAAGTCCTAAAACAATATTTCCTTGGGTGAGCGCGAATTCCATTCCTGCCAGCTTATTAATTGCAAGTATGATCAGAAACACAGAAAGGAGCCCGATAGCCCCACCGATAACACATAGGAATATGGCTTCAGAAAGAAACTGCGTGAGAATAAAATAGTTTTTTGCACCGAGTGATTTTTGTATGCCAATGATGTTAGTTCGTTCTTTCACCGAAACAAACATGATGTTGGCAATCCCAAATCCTCCTACAAGTATAGAAAACCCGCCAATAAACCAACCGATGATGCCCAGCATGTCAAATATTTTATCAAATTGGTTAGAGAGCATACTGATTTGATTGAGTGCAAAATCTTCATCTTCCTTGGGTCTTAACTTATGCAAAGAACGAATGATACCGGTAAGTTCATCCACCAGCTGGTTGTTACTCACCGTTTCTTTTGCCCGAATCATCAACATGTGGTTGAGGTTATCATTGTTCAGGTCAAATAAATTTTTTGCAAAATTTACAGGCACCAGTATCTCTTTATCAGAGCTGCTTCCAAGGATATTTTCCCCTTCTTTTTTGAAAACACCGACCACCGTCAGTTTGTAGCCGTTCAGTTTAATGGACTGGCCTACTGCAGATTTTGAAGGAAAGAAAATCTCCGCAATATCGCTTCCAATAATGGCTACGGGTCTTCCAGAGGTGGATTCCATTTCTGAAAAATAGCGACCATCGGCAATTTTCAGGTTTTTAACCAGGTTATAATCTTGCGAAGCAGCCGTCATTTCTATATTTTCGATACTGCTGCTGGCATGTCTTAACGTTACTGTATTGTAAAAAACATAGGCCCCACCTTGCGCACCATAACATCTTTCCATAATGGTTTTCAATTCGTCATAGGTGGGCTGAGGGCGCTGATAATATTTCCACCACGGATAATCACGCTCGAATATCATAGGCCATTTTTGAACGAAAATAACATCTTCTCCCAGGCTTTCAATGTTGTTTTTAAGCCTGTTTTCAAGGGAATCAAGGATGGTGAAGACGAAGATAATGGCGAAAATCCCAATGGTAATGCTAAGTAAAGAAAGAAACGAGCGAAGCTTATTAGTGGTTAACGCTTGGGCTGCAGAGATTATACTTTCTTTGAAAATTCTTAAAAACATTGCATGGGATTGTGGATTACAAATGTATCATTTTTACGAGATAATCAGATGGCAGAAAACCCCCAAAAAATCGGTAAAAAAACGCATATTGTTAAAAAAACACTCTTTTATCAACAAAGTGTCTTTCATGTTAAAAAGTTTATAAAATTTAATACTTTTGTAAAGCAAATAAATAGTGATATATGAGCGGGTTAACACAAATTAAAAATGCCCTCATTTCTGTTTATTACAAAGATGGCTTAGCCCCTGTAATAAAGGAATTGAAAGCATTAGGAGTAAAAATTTACAGTACTGGCGGAACACAGGAATTTATCGAACAACAAGGTGCAACTGTGACTCCAGTGGAATCGCTCACTTCCTATCCTTCCATTTTAGGTGGACGCGTGAAAACACTTCATCCAAAAATATTTGGGGGTATCCTCAGTCGTCGTGAACTGGCCAGTGACCTGAGTCAACTGGAAGAATACGAGATACCGCAGATTGACCTCGTGATCGTTGATTTATATCCATTCGAAGAAACCGTAAAATCAGGTGCAGAAGCACAAGCCATCATTGAAAAGATTGATATTGGCGGGATTTCCCTGATTCGTGCTGCTGCTAAGAATTTTAAAGATGTGGTAATCATTCCTTCCAAAAAAGAATATGCAGGCTTATTGGAAATTTTAACCGCCGGTAAAGGTGCTTCTACGCTGGAGCAACGCAAACACTTAGCTGCTGCGGCGTTTAACGTTTCATCGCATTATGATTCGGCCATCTTTAATTATTTCAATGGCGATGAATCCACTGCATTCAAGCAAAGTATTCAAACATCCAAAGTGCTTCGTTATGGCGAGAACCCGCATCAAAAAGGGGTTTTCTATGGCAACCTGGATGATATTTTCACACAATTGAACGGTAAAGAATTATCGTACAACAACCTGCTGGACGTGGATGCTGCTGTAAGCCTGATCGCGGAGTTTACAGATACTACCTTTGCGATTCTAAAACATAACAATGCCTGCGGATTGGCCAGCAGACCAAAATTGGTGGATGCTTATCTTGCTGCATTGGCAGGTGATCCGACGAGTGCATTTGGCGGGGTGTTGATCAGCAATGTAGCGATCGACATGGAAGCCGCTCAAGAGATACATAAACTGTTTTTTGAGGTAATCATTGCACCCGGTTATGATGCAAAAGCTCTGGAGCTTTTTAAATCAAAACCAAACCGGATTATTTTAGAACAAAAACAAACCAAGGTTTCTTCAAAATCATTTCGTACCTTGCTCAATGGAGTAATTGAACAAGATAAAGATTTGAAGACAGAAGCCCTAACTGATTTGCAAACCGTAACCAAAGTAGCACCTACTGCTGCGGAGCAACGCGACTTAATCTTTGCAAACAAAATTGTAAAACACACCAAGTCCAATACGATCGTATTGGCAAAAGATAATCAGTTATTGGCAAGTGGTGTTGGACAAACTTCACGTGTAGATGCCTTAAAACAAGCTATTGTGAAAGCCGAAGCATTCGGTTTTAGCCTAAAAGGTGCAGTAATGGCATCAGATGCATTTTTTCCTTTTCCGGATTGTGTGGAAATTGCTCATAAAGCAGGTGTTTCCGCAGTTATTCAACCGGGAGGATCCATTAAAGATAAGGATTCAATAGCTTTTTGTGATGCAAATAAGGTATCGATGGTAATGACAGGAACGAGACATTTTAAACATTAAATTTGTACAAAGGCGTTGAAACCAGATCAATCGGATCGGGTTTACTGCTTTGACATATTAGTTAAATTATCAAACAAACCATATGGGTCTACTAAGTTTTTTAACACAGGAAATTGCAATTGACTTAGGAACAGCAAATACGCTGATCATCTATAACGATAAGGTAGTAGTAGATGAGCCATCTATTGTGGCTATGGACCGCATGACGGGAAGAGTTATTGCCGTAGGTAAACAGGCCATGCAAATGCATGGTAAAACACATGAAAGTATTAAAACCATTCGTCCGCTGAAAGACGGTGTAATTGCAGACTTTAATGCTGCAGAGCACATGATAAGGGGAATGATAAAAATGATAAACCCGGGGAAACGTCTGTTTACGCCTTCTTTGAAGATGGTAATTTGTATACCTTCCGGGATTACCGAAGTAGAGGAACGTGCTGTAAGAGACAGCGCCGAACATGCCGGAGGTAAAGAAGTATACCTGATTCACGAACCTATGGCTGCTGCCATCGGAATTGGAATTGACGTAGAAGAACCGATGGGTAACATGATCATCGATATCGGTGGAGGTACCAGTGAAATTGCTGTAATCGCTTTGGGTGGTATCGTTTGCGATAAGTCCATTCGTATTGCCGGTGATGAGTTTACTGCCAACATTGAAGAGTACATGCGCCGTCAGCACAACATCTTAATTGGTGAGCGTTCTGCAGAACGCGTTAAAATTGAAGTTGGAGCGGCGATGACAGAGATTGACAACCCGCCACCTGATTATGCAGTTCACGGAAGAGATTTGATGACGGGTATTCCAAAGGAAATTTATGTTTCCTATGTGGAAATTGCACACGCCCTTGATAAATCCATATCCAAAGTAGAAGAAGCGATTTTAAATGCATTGGAAATGACACCACCTGAGCTCTCAGCCGATATTTACCGCACCGGTATTTATCTTGCAGGTGGAGGATCTATGCTCCGTGGATTGGATAAACGCATTTCATTAAAAACAAAATTGCCTGTACACATCGCCGAAGATCCGTTACGTGCAGTTGCCAGAGGTACAGGTATTGCGTTAAAGAACGTACACAAGTTCCCTTTCTTAATGAAAAATAAAGGCTAAGGCTGATAGCATATTTTATTTTTGATTACTACTAATTGCTTAATTTGATAAATGCGTAACCTCGTTTTATTTATTTGGAAACATTATTTCTTTTTCTTGTTTCTCTTACTAGAAGGGTTTTGCATTTATCTCGTTGTTCAGAACAGTTATTATCAGAAGGCAAGTTTCGTCAATTCCTCCAATGATTTATCCGCAAATATTTTACAGACATCCACCAATGTAGAGCAGTATTTTTATTTGAAAAACGAAAATGAAAATCTTGCAAAAGAAAATGCCGATCTCCGTTCACGCATCTTAAGCTCATTTGACGTTACCGTTAATAAAGAGTACACAGCAAATGATACCGTTTATCATCAGAAATACACCTACACCAGCGCTAAAGTTGTAAATATTTCAACGCATAGAAGAAACAATTACCTTACGTTGAACAAGGGTACCAAACAAGGGATTCAAAACAATATGGCAGTGATAACCAGTACAGGTGTAGTAGGACAAGTAAAAGATGTTTCTGAAAATTTTTGTACCGTGATGTCATTGCTGCATAGTAAAATGACGGTTAGTTCGAAAATTAAAAAGGATGGATCATTCGGTCCGCTTAATTGGGATGGTACTGATTTCAGATATGCTACACTTAGTGATATTCCAACACATGTTCGTTTGGCAAAAGGTGATACCATTGTTACAACCGCGTTTTCAAAAACATTTCCGGAAAATATTTTAATAGGTACTGTTGAAAGTTTTGAACGGCCTGCAGGTAAATATTTTTATACGGTTAAGGTTAAACTCTCCACCGATTTTAAAAAATTGACCTACGTATATATTGTAAAAAATATTCGCAAGGCCGAACAAGAAGAATTAGAAGAACGTTCAGAACCAGATGTAAAAGAATAAGCAAACGTGTTAAACGAAATCATCCGAAATATTATCCGGTTTATTTTATTGGTTGGTGTGCAAGTGCTGATCATTAATAATATTGAATTAGGGCGATTTATTAACCCATTCATATATGTACTATTCATCATCATTCTCCCTTTTGAAACACCAAAATGGGCCGTATTATTCAGCTCTTTGTTAATCGGGTTAACAATGGATATGTTTTCGGATACCAGTGGGATGCACGCTGCAGCATGTGTTTTTATGGGTTATTTGCGCCCGGGCATTTTGAAATTATTTTCTCCGCGTGAAGGATACGAATTTGGAATTCAACCAACCGTGCAATACTTAGGAATACCGTGGTTTCTTTCTTACGCTGGTATTTTGGTGTTTGGGCATCACCTGGTTTTATTTTTTATTGAAATATTTCGCTTCTCTGAATTTTTCTTTACATTTCTTAGAGTAATCGTCAGCTCCATCGCCACACTGTTTTTAATTATCGTTACGCAGTATCTTTTTTATCGTAAAAAACAAGACTAATGAATCAGCAGCTGGCAGAACGGAAATATATTATCATCGGCGTGTTTGTGTTGGTAGGGCTTGCATTCATCACCCGCTTATTTTACATACAGGTAATCGATGATAGCTATAAACTCGATGCGCGTAACCAGGCGTTTCGTTATCAGACAGAGTTTCCGTTGCGTGGTTATATTTATGACCGGAATGGTAAGCTATTGGTGTACAATGAAGCAGCTTATGATTTAATGGTGCTTCCAAAAAATGTAAAGAAAATCGATACCGCTGATTTCTGCGATTTATTGGGTATTACAAAGGAACAGTTTATCCGTAAAATGCAAAAAGCTGTTCAGGCTCCTAACTCACCCCGAAGAGAATCTATTTTTGAAAAACAATTGTCACCACGCGAATATGCTTCTTTACAGGAACGACTTTACCGTTTCCCTGGATTTTGGGTGCAGTCACGTACATTACGAAAATATCCAAGAACCATCGCTGCGCACATGCTGGGATATATTGGAGAGGCTGATAAAGCATTGACGATTAAAGATCCTTATTACAAAGAAGGTGATTACCTTGGAATAAGTGGTATCGAAAAAACATATGAGAAAGCATTAAGAGGAAAAAAGGGTTTGCGCATCATGATGGTGGATGTGAATAACCGTGATAAAGGAAGTTATATGAATGGCTTGTACGATACAGCTGCCATTCCCGGTAAGACCTTAACAACTACACTGGATGCTGATTTGCAAGAGTATGGCGAAAAATTAATGCAAAATAAAATCGGTAGTTTGGTGGCAATTGATCCGCAAACTGGTGAAATATTATCCATCATTACAA
>DASRRA010000276.1:0-9936 GCA_035696085.1 Bacteroidia bacterium
TACGCAGAATCAACACCGCTGGATTTTTTGGAAACCACTTATTCTTCTAATTTAACTTCCATTCTGGCTTATTATGCGTATTTGGTGATTGGACTGGATTATGATTCCTTTTCCTTAAATGGAGGAACACCTTATTTTCAAAAGGCCCTTGCTATTACGAATAATGCACAACCATATGATGAAAAAGGCTGGAAAGCGTTTGATGGAGATAAAGACCGGTATTGGATCATTAACAACATGCTGGATGCTCCATTTGTTACCCTTCGTCAAACCATGTATAACTACCACAGAAAAGGATTGGATGTGTTGTATCAAAACGTTGAGGAAGGCCGTAAAGAAATTGCACAAAGCCTGATTGCCTTATCAAAGGTGCATAACATCAAACCACTTTCGTTTAGCTTGCAATTCTTTTTTAATGCCAAAGCAGATGAGATCGTGAACATTTTTGCTGTGCCTATGTCAAAGCAAGAAGACAAAGATCAAAAAACAGCGCTGGTGGAAACCCTCAATTTGATCGACCCCTCCCGAATCAGTAAATACCAGAAGATTAGCAATTCCAACTAGTTTCCTGCCCGCCTTTGCTAAAAGCTTCGGCGGATGAAAAATGTTGATTTCTTTTGCCCTATTCTGCAACCACAAATACCATTTAATTTTAATTTAGCATGATCATTTATCATCCTTATGCTTCAACATTTATCTGTTCAAAATTACGCGCTTATCGATCAGCTTGAAATTGATTTTTCAAGTGGATTAACCATTATTACGGGGGAAACCGGTGCAGGAAAATCAATTTTACTGGGTGCCCTGGGACTTATTGCCGGCAACCGTGCAGATGCTCAATCCTTACAGGACAAAACAAAAAAATGTATCATCGAAGCTACCTTCGATATCAAAGAATACAAGCTGAATGCTTTTTTTGATGCGCAGGAACTGGATTATGAAGTAACCACAACGATACGCAGAGAAATCAATCCGGAAGGGAAATCACGTGCCTTCATCAACGATACACCAGTTACCTTATCCCAGTTAAAAGAATTAACCGAGCGTCTTATTGATATTCATTCCCAGCATCAGACGCTGACGTTGAATGGAAATGAGTTTCAACTATCGGTTGTAGATGCGTTTTCAGACCACAATGATTTGTTAAAGCAATACGGGCAGGATTTTAAACAATTTAAACTGATTGAAAAAAAGCTACAAGATTTAATTGAGCGAGAAATACAAGCAAAGAAGGATCTTGATTATTTTCAGTTTCAATTCAACGAGTTGGAAGAAGCTTCCCTACAAGCGGGAAAACAAGCGGAATGGGAACAAGAGCTGGAAGCCTTAAACAATGCAGAAGACATCAAGCAAAATCTTTCGAAAGCGGCTTTCGGTTTAAATGGTGGCGAGCAAAATTTACTCTCGTCATTGAATGAGATAAAGGCTCTTCTTTCTCCTTTTGCAAAATTTAAAACAGAACTACACGATTTAAGCACACGCGTAAGCAGCGCTTATATTGAGTTAAAAGATATCTCCAACGAATTGGAAGCCATTGAAGGGGATATTGTTTACGATCCTAAACGTATTGAAGAAATTACCGCCCGTCTGGATATCATTTACCGCCTGCAACAAAAACATCAGGTAAAAACGATTGAGGAGTTGATTACCATCAAAGAAGAAATCAATGCCAAGCTTTTTGATTTTAGCTCATTGGAATCAGAGATTGAAAAAGTAAAAAAAGAGCTGCAACAGTATACAGATGCATTAACGGCAGCTTCTAAAAAGATTACCGCTGATCGAAAAAAAGCGATTCCAAAAATTGAAAGGGAATTAGCTACATTACTTTCTTCCTTGTCTATGCCCAACGCCCAATTAAAAATTGAGCAAACGGAGTTATCTGCTTTTACTTTAACGGGGCTTGATAAAGTGAGCTTCCTCTTCTCCGCCAACAAAGGGAGTGATTTCAGAGAATTAAACAAAGTAGCTTCCGGAGGTGAATTGTCGCGTTTGATGTTGAGCATCAAATCCAGTCTGGCTAAATTAACTGCTCTTCCCACTATTATTTTTGATGAGATTGACACAGGCGTTTCCGGGGATGTAGCGGATAAAATCGGTTTGATCATGAATCAAATGGCGGCCAGTATACAAGTTATTACAATTACACACTTGCCTCAGATCGCAAGCAAAGGTGGCTCTCACTTGTTTGTATACAAAGCAGATAAAGGCAACAAAACGTATAGCTCTATCAAGCGCTTAACTGCAGAAGAACGCGTGCAGGAAGTAGCGAAAATGCTGAGTACAGGCAATCCGACTGCTGCAGCGATTAATAATGCGAAGGAGTTGTTGAAGAATTAGCGTTTTTTTGATATTTCTGTAAATTAAAAACCCAACAGGTTTTGAAAACCTGTCGGGTTGTGTTGTATCAGACCTACTGCGTAGGCCGAAGCTTCAGCGTAGGCCTAAACTCGTCCTACTTGTTTCAAATGCACCACGTGTGAACGTACCGCACTTAATACCGTTGGAAACTCTAAATATTGAATACCAAATTGTGCGCAGGTTTCCTGAACAAACTGGTTGATTTTCGGATAATGAATATGGCTGATGCGTGGAAATAAATGGTGCTCCACTTGATAATTTAACCCGCCGGTGAACCAGGAAACGATTTTGCTTTTTGTTGCAAAATTGGCTGTGGTTTGAATTTGGTGCACTGCCCACTCTGTTTCCACTTTATGATTTTTAGAAGTTGGTGTTTCAAATGTTGCGTCCTCTACAATATGCGCTAACTGAAATACAACGGCAATTACAAGACCTGTTACAAAAGCAATGATGGAATAACCTACAAGTGTTTCTACTAAGCCCACTTCATAAATTGGAAAGCCTATAAACACAGCCAGATACAGAATCTTGCTCACCCAGAAAATAGTATGTTCTTTCCAGTTCATTTTTTTGAAAGGCAGATCCCCTACTTTACCCGTGAAATATTTTTTGAAATCCTGAACAAATACCCATAATAGATACGTGGCTCCATAAAGAATAACCCAATAAATATGTTGAAAACGGTGGTACCAGTGTTTCTTTTGATCTTCGTGAACACGAATCCAGGGTTTGATATCGATATCATCATCCATTCCTTCAATGTTTGTAAATGAATGGTGATTCACATTGTGTTTGTATTTCCAAAGCAGCACATTGCCGCCCATTACATTCAGGGAATACCCCATCACTTCATTTACCCAGGGTTTAGTTGAAAAACTTCCGTGAGCACCATCGTGCATCACATTAAATCCAATGCCTGCAAGGGTTAAACCCATTAAGCAGCATAATACCACGGAAATCCATACCGGAGGTGTAAAAAAGACCAACAACGTATATAATGTGATCAGTGAGATACCGAAAAAAGCGGTTTTCAGATATAGCTTATAGTTACCGGTTTCCTTGATATTATTGGATTTAAAATAAAGGTCAACTTTTGAGGTTAGAGACTTAAAAAATTCGCTGTTTTTGTTGTTAAAACTTACTCGCTGCATTCTTTAATATGTTTAAAATTTAAACAAAGGTAACTATTAAAAATGGGATTAATACGTTAACTTTTGTTACTTTTTTTAGCTTTTATTGACCAGGAAAAAACAAATTCTGCCACCTTGTCGCCTGCCTCGTCAATTCCCACAGAGCGCAGGTCCAGTACGTAAGAATCACCCGTTTGTTTCGCCTTTTCAACCATTTCCCCAACATATTTGCCTTCTTCACAAGTGAAACGTATTTTCCCCACAGCTTTTTTATGGTACTGCGCCTGATTACTGATAATGAGCATGGATATGGCGGGATCTGACAGGTAAATTTCAGCAATTAGCAATAGCCCGGTTGACATTTCCGCTGCCATGGCCATGCAGGCAAAATACATAGAACGAAAGGGATTCTGAGTAAGCCATTTGAATTTCACATTCGTTACCGAACGCTCATTATCCAGCTTTTCCACTTTTATTCCAGCTATATACGCCAATGGAAGGCTTTTGAGCAAATACAATCTGAATAAAAAGCGGTTATTAACCAGTTTTTGAAACTTGGAACGTTGGTTTGCCATGTGCATCAAATTGGAAAAGTACTACCAGCTAATTGCATCGCCTCTGCAAATGCATCATCATTTAATCCTGTTGCTATGTTATTCTTTTTAAAATACGAAAGTAAATTTTCAGTAGGCATATTGCCCGTTAATTTATCAGCAGCCATAGGACAACCGCCGTATCCCTTGATAGCACTATCAAAGCGACGGCACCCGCTTTTATAAGCAGCTTGTATTTTTTCTTCCCAGGTTTCAGGTGTGGTGTGCAAATGTGCACCAATTTCAATTCCCGGGAATTCAGGAATCAATTTAGAAAACAAATAGGAAATATTTTCCGGGTTGGAAACACCAATAGTATCAGACAATGCAATGGTTTTGATGCCCATGTTGGCCAGTTTTTTTGTCCAGGTGATAACAATATCACTGTTCCAGGTATCGCCATAAGGGTTTCCAAAAGCCATGGAAAGATACACGATGAGCTTCTTTTTATTACGTGTGCACAAGTCCTGAATTTCTTCAATACGGTACAGTGACTCTGCCATCGAAGAATTCGTGTTGCGTTGCTGAAATGTTTCAGAGATGGAAAATGGGAAACCCAAATAGGTGATCTCTTCAAACTCAACCGCATCCTGTGCACCACGTACGTTGGCAATGATGGCCAATAGTTTTGAGTGGGTAGCACTCAAATCCAACTGTTCCAGCACCAATGCCGTATCCTGCATTTGCGGGATGGCTTTGGGAGAAACAAAACTTCCAAAATCAACTGTATCAAAGCCCACTTTTAAAATGGAATTAATGTAAGCCACTTTTTTTTCAGTGGGTATGAATTCGTGTACACCTTGCATGGCGTCGCGTGGACATTCAATCAACTTCATACATTATTGTTTTAATAGTTCTTTATTAATGCGTTTTACGATTCCGGGGCCCTCATAAATAAAGCCGGTGTATACCTGCACCAGGGCTGCACCGGCATTTAATTTTTCAATGGCATCAGCACCGGTGTGAATACCACCAACCGCAATGATGGGGAATGCTTTATTGGATTTTGTACTCAGGTAACGGATCACCTCAGTTGCCCGTTTTGTCAACGGCTTACCACTTAATCCACCCGCTCCTATTGCATCAATGGTTGCTTTGGAAGTAACCAGATTGCTTCTGTCAATCGTTGTATTGGTGGCAATCACGCCATCAATTTTTGTTTCCTTCACGATTTCAATGATATCATCGAGCTGCTCATTCGTTAAATCCGGCGCTATTTTCAAAAGAATTGGTTTGGGTTGTTTTTCTTTGTTATTCAATTCTTTTACACGATTCAATAATTTTGTCAATGGCTCTTTGTCCTGCAATGCCCTTAAATTAGGGGTATTGGGAGAGCTTACATTCACTACGAAATAATCTACAAAGTTAACCAACTCCTGAAAACATTTTTCATAATCGCTCACTGCTTCTTCATTGGGGGTAACTTTATTCTTGCCAATATTACCACCGATGATGATGGATGTCTTGCGTTTTTTTAAACGTTGCACCGCTTCGCTTGCACCGCCGTTATTGAATCCCATACGGTTGATAAGGGCTTCATCTTCCGGCAAACGAAACATCCTTGGCTTCTCGTTCCCAGGCTGTGCTTTTGGGGTAAGCGTTCCGATTTCAATAAATCCAAAACCAAAGTACCCTAACTCATCATACAACTTGGCGTCTTTATCAAAGCCAGCAGCCAATCCTACAGGATTTGGAAAGGTGATTCCAAATACGGTTCGCTCCAGGCGCTGGTCGTTAACGACATAGCAAGCCCTTAATAACGCAGGGACACCGGGAATTTTACAAAAAAATTTTATTACTTTAAATACAATGTGGTGAATGGTTTCAGGGGCAAAAAGGAAAAATATCGGCTTTATTATACGTTTATACATTCGGCTATCTCAGAATTTGGCAACCAAGATAAGAAGAAAACGTATACCTGATTATTTAATCAGCTAAAGTGAGAAAGGGTTTCAAAATTTATCCTTATTTTTAGCACTCTTATCAGATTAAAAATTAATTTAATCGAAACGTATGAAAACCATACAAACCAAAGTTGCCGTTATCTCTTACAATGCTATTGAACGCATTGTAATTATGAGAATATTGGATGGCGCTGAGATTGAATTGGAGAATGCACACCAAAATCAGGAAGCAGTTAAACAACTTACAAATAATGAAAAGCATTTGTTAATCGTGGATGCACGTAGTGTAGATGTATATGTTTCAAAAGAAGCAAGAGCCTATTCTGCAGAGTTTAAACAAAATGACCCTTGCATTGCAAAAGCTTTTATTATTAATTCTACTGCCAATCGCCTTATCGGTAATTTCTATATTAACTTCAACAAACCAAAAGTTCCTACCAAGTTGTTTTCCAATGAAGAGAAAGCTGTTGAATGGTTAAAAAGTTTTTTATACTTAACCGAACTGGAAGATATCCCTACCAAAAAGAGAGCAAAAAAATAAAGGCTTTCCCCATTTCTTTTTTTGTTTCGTTAATGCTACCTTGTTCCCTGTTTCCCTTGCATTAATTTTTAACTAAACTCATTCATTTATGAAGAAAATTATACTGTCCGGTATTTTATCTATTTCTTTTTTGTCAATCGTAGCACAGAATCAAAAAGAATTGTGGGGAGTTACGGAAAAAGGAGGAGAAAGCTATGGTATCATTTTTAAGACCGATCAAAACGGTGACAATCAACAGATCATACATTCATTTACAGCAACTATCGGTGGTAAATACCCTTCTTATGGTAAGTTGTGTGAACCTTCTCCTGGCAAATTATATGGTGTTTTGAACGGAGGCAGAAATGATAATGGGATTATAATTGAATTTAATACGGATAGCAATAAGCTGATAAAAAAAGTTGATTTTAAAGAATCCATCAATGGGTCCGCACCTTTTGGTTTGGTAAAAGCACCCAATGGCAAGCTTTACGGCGTTACACACGACGAAGGAACTTCTCAAAAAGGGACCATCTTTGAGTATGATGCGGCGAGCAATACACTCACAACTAAGTTTAATTTCACCGGCAGTAATGGTTCCAGTCCTTATGGCGTATTAGCAGTTGCTGCTAACGGTAAACTATATGGTACTACTGAAACAGGCGGTTCAACTGATTTAGGAGTCTTGTTTGAATATGATCCTGCAACGAATGTTTGCACAAAAAAAATAGACTTTACAGGTATAAATGGCTCTTCTCCACGCGGAGAATTGATTTCATTAAAAGCGGATAAACTTGTTGGTACTACATACATGGGGGGAACGGATGATATGGGAACTGTTTTCGAATACACCATTTCTACAAACACACTCAGCAAAAAAATAGATTTCAAAGGAACGAATGGAAGCTATCCAATTGGCGGCTTATGTTTGGCGAACAAAGCCATGTATGGAAATACCTTAACCGGAGGTGCATCGGATATGGGCCTTGTATTTAAATTGGATTCGACTTATGCGTTTAAGAAAATCATTGACCTTTCTGGTAGTGCAACTGGGAGTTATCCGCATGCAAATCTGACGCTTGCAACAAATGGTATACTGTACGGAACCGGTGGTGAAGGTGGCGCGAATGATGGGGGAACTATTTTCCAGGTAGCTCCGACCACCGATACGTTTACAAAGCTGTATGATTTTTCATCGGGTATGAACGGTCGCTACCCCTATTCTACACTGATGCAAGCGGCAAATGGAAAATTATATGGTACCACCATTCAGGGTGGATCAAGTGACAGAGGGTCGTTGTTTGAATTCGACATTGCCACGACTACCTTTAAAAAACGCAGCGATTTTGAAGGGGGTATTGAGGGTGAAGCGCCACGAGGTACATTGATGATGGCCTCAAACGGGAAAGTTTATGGAGCCACTTCATCCGGCGGATCCAATGGATTGGGGATTTTATTTGAATGCGATCCTGCGGTAACTGGCGGCGCATTTAAAAAGAAAATTGATTTTGCAGGAACAAGCAATGGAAATCGTCCTGCTCATGCACCTGTAGAAGTAAATGGAAAATTATATGGTACGACTGAGGCGGGTGGAACAACAGATAAAGGCGTATTGTATGTGTATGATCCGGTAAATGGTTTGCTCACCAAAAAAGTTGATTTTAATGGTGCTGAAAAAGGTGAACAACCTGGAGCCCTGATAAAGGCGCCCAACAATAAGCTGTATGGAATGACCACAAGAGGGGGCACAAATAATCAAGGTGTTATCTACGAATACGATCCGGCGACAGAGACATTTACAAAGAAAATTGATTTGAAAGCGGTTGATTATGGTGCATTTCCATATAACAAATTGCTCCTGGCTTCAAACGGAAAAATGTATGGGCTTACTTCTTTTAAAGATGCCACGCACAAAGGGACCTTGTTTGAATACGATTATATGAAGGACACCATCATCAAACGTATTGATTTTGGTGGTACCGGCAATGGTTATTCACCAATGGGAGAATTGGTTGAAGCTTCCAACGGTAAATTATATGGCTTAACCACCCAAGGCGGCACGGCAGATAAAGGGACTATTTTTGAATATGATCCAACTACTTTTAATTATGCGGTAAAATATAGTTTTAACGGAATAAAAGGCGCCCAACCGTATGGTGGTCTGGCGCTTTCCTTTAATGATAAATTGTATGGCATGACATCAACCGGTGGCAGTAACGACGTGGGCGTTATGTTTGAATACACACCTGCAGATACAACTATTAAAATGAAACTTAATTTTAATGGGACAAATGGTCAAAACCCTTACTATACTACTTTATTACCTATATGCAGTTCGTTTACGCTTACACCGCAAACGGACAGTATTGCTGTTTGCGAAACACATGAGCTTGTTCTTCATTCGGGAGGGCTTGCAATAGGTTATACCTTTCAATGGTATAAAAATGACACATTGATTCCTGCAGCTACTGCTATCGACTATACAATTGCCAGCACCGCGCTAACAGACTCCGGCAAGTATTACTGCTTGGTGAGTAATGGTTGTA
This sequence comes from Bacteroidia bacterium, assembly GCA_035696085.1. Lineage (GTDB taxonomy): Bacteria > Bacteroidota > Bacteroidia > 2-12-FULL-35-15 > 2-12-FULL-35-15 > 2-12-FULL-35-15. The sequence goes on from DASRRA010000276.1 coordinate 9,052, forward strand.
AAGAAGTCAAATCAACGGTTTTTAAAGTAGTTATAAGAGCGACGGGCTCAGCAGGATGCGAGATTACGGGCATTCGTACCGCTTCACAGCATAAGCAAATATTTATTTATCCGAATCCAGTAAGGGATCAATTAACAATGCAGCTAACTGGTGATTTGGAAAACCATGTAAATATTGTGATTATCGACCTACTTGGAAAAGTTGTTTTACAGGAAAATGCTGTAATGAATAAAAATCAAAACCTGGTTCAGTTGAATGTAGCGGGATTGAATAATGGGATTTACCTGTTGAAGGTAATGACAGCCGATCAGCATGTATTGGAAGTTGAGAAACTGGTAAAATATTAGTTTTTTAATCATAAAAAAGCTGGCTTTTGCTTTTGCGAAAGCCAGTTTTTTCTGTGCATTTCAATCTACTTGAGTTGGAGAATTAAAACTAAAAACGCAATGACGATTGCGATTAATATTCCGTAAACGAAATAGACGTTTAGTTCCCCACGCTCTTTATTTCCTTGAAATAAATTCTTTCTATCTATAAAATTCATTTGCACGACCCTTTCTTATTTTAATAACTTTATTAAATATACTGAAAATAGCAACGTGATTTTCAATGAGTTATTGTTTATAAGGAATTTTATAGTTTCAGTGTGCGTGTGAGTTGTTAAGGCCATAAAAAAAAGAGCGAATATGGATTCGCTCTCGCTTTCTATACTCGCTCTTTTTTTGTGGTCTTGTAGGGATTCGAACCCCAAACCTTCTCATCCGTAGTGAGATGCTCTATCCAGTTGAGCTACGTGTGCATCTGTAAAAACAGGCCTCAAAGGTAATACATTTCCTTAAATATTGCTATCTATGTTTTAATAACATTCTAAGGCTTGTTCTTACC
>DASRRA010000277.1:0-9568 GCA_035696085.1 Bacteroidia bacterium
AGAAGAATAAGATCCATAGGTATAGCCATTCTTTTCTCGAAGGTTCATAAATAAACGGGAAGAGAACCCACCTCCAAGGATATTATTCAATACTTTGGTTTTTATCAAATCATCACTATTTGGTTTTAATTCAACAGGATAGGTTACGTTGATGACCGATTGAACCGCACCAGGTTTGTTTACAAATGCCACAGTTGTTTTTGTAGGTATAGGAGGTAAAGGTGGAATTAAGCTCGGCACCTCTGCTTTTTGCCAGCCTGCAAATGTTTTCTCAATCATCGGTTTTATTTCGGAAAACTTTACATCCCCAACGATCGCTAAATACGCTACATTGGGTCTAAAATAGGTCTGAAAATAGGTATTACATTTCTCCAGTGTGATGTTATTCAATGTGGATTCGGTGGTCAACTCACCATAAGGATGGTTTTTCCCAAAGTTCAACACACCTTGTACATTGCTGGCAATTGCATCCGGATCATCCTTTTCCTGAGCTAATGCTGACAAGGTTTGTTTTTTGATTTTATCCAATTCTTCTTGTTTGAAATCAGGGTTTAGTAATACATCTGCAAGAATCTCCAATAATTTTTTATTTTGTTTGCTCAATGCAGATGCATACAAACCAGTGGTAGAAGCAGAAAGCTGAGCACCTATAAAATCAATGTCATTATCCAATTGATCTTTGCTACGTGTTTTTGTGCCACTGGTAATTAAATCGCTGGTAACAGCTGCTAATCCGGCTGCATCACCTTCCAAAGCAGGGTGAATATTTAAAACAACGGAATAAGCAACCGTCGGCACCTTGTTATTTTCTACTACAAATACTTTTAATCCATTAGGCAGCTCAAATGATTTAATATCTCCTAATTTAATGGATGGAGGAGGTCCAGATACGGGACGTATGGCACGATTTAGATTTGGTGTATTTTGTGCAACTGCGCTTGAAAGAATGCAAACAGTTGTTATCGCTAAAAAAATCTTTTTCATTCGTTGGTTCAGTTTCTTATATTTTGTTAAACACCTAAATTTTCTACAAATAAGTTCACTTATTTCTGTTGGCTTTTAGGTAAATAATAAAGCACTACGCGGTTTTCTTTTATCAGGTATTTTTGTGCAACTCTTTGAATATCCTGTGGAGTTACGTCCATGTAGCGGTTAATCTCTGTATTGATCAAATTGGCATCCTTGAAGTATACGTAGTAATTCGCTAAATTTTCGGCAATGCCCACCATCTTGGTGTTATCGGAAACAATATCGCTTTCAATTTGTATGCGCAGTTTTTGATACTCAGCATCAGTAATCACTTCCTTTTTTACTTTATCAAATTGATTATTCATGGATTCCTCCAAATCACTTGGTGAAGTTCCCATATTGGTAATACCAAAAACAAGTGCTAACCCCGGGTCTTCTAAAGAAAACGGAAAGGCACCCACGTATACTGCTTTTTGCAATTTGTCTACAATTGCTTTTTGCATACGGGAGCTTTTGCCTTGCGATAAAAGTGTGGTTAACATTTTCACTGCATAATAGTCAGGAGTGCCTTGTGCCGGTGTGTGATAACCCATTACTACAGCAGGCAACTGGATATTATCATAAACAGTATCTCTTATTTCAGCTGTTTTTAGCGGTTCGACGGAAGTAGGCCTTGGGATTTCCTTTGTTCCTTTTGGGATATCAGAAAAATATTTTTCGATGTAAAGCTTGGCTTGTCTGGGGTTAATGTCGCCGGCAATACACAAAGTAGCATTGTTGGGAACATAAAATGTCTTGTAAAAGTCAATGAATTCATTCAATCCGGCTTTATTGATGTATTCTGGTGAGCCTCCTGGTGTCCAGCGGTAAGGGTGAACCTTGTAGGCATGTCCAAACATTTCATTGACAATGGAACCGTAAGGTGTATTTTCATTTCGTTGTTTCAATTCTTCTTTCACCACTTTGCGTTGTGTTTCAACACCAAGTGAATCAATCTTGGAATGCAGCATACGTTCCGACTCCAGCCACAAGCCTAACTCCAATTGGTTACTGGGCAATACCTCATAATAAAAGGTACGATCAAAAGAAGTGTTGGCATTGAGTTGCCCACCAGCAGCTTGAACGGTTTTCATAAATTCTCCGCGTTTGATGTTATCTGATCCTTCAAACATTAAATGCTCGAAAAAATGCGCGAAGCCGGTACGTGCCGGATCCTCATTTTTAGATCCTACATGATAAAGAACTGTAACAGCAACAATGGGAGTGGAATGATCTTCATGCAAAATCACGTGCAAACCATTGGGAAGATCATATTGGGTGAAGTTAATTTTATTGCTTTGAGCCTGTAGGAGATTACAAACCAAAAGCGATGAAAGCATTAAAAAACAATTTTTCATATTTTCTTTTGAGTGACCGTATTAGGATTTTAAAATTTTTTGCTAAATTAAAACTAATTTGCAATAATAATGGGGATACTTTAAAACGTATTAAAACAAAATAACACACCTAAAAAACCGAAAAATCCAAATTTTACAACTATTACAGGCGATTTCATGAAGTAGCGAGGAATTTCAAAATGTAGCAAAAAAGTTCCATCGACTATCATTTTACTACCATTCTACTTTCATTTTTCAGGTAAAAATGGCACTAATTGACAATAAAATTATTATTTTATCGCAAACCCTTGCAAAAACTATCATCGCAGAGATTATAAGCACTTTAAAACCGTCAATTTTTCTTTCCGCTCCTTGAACCAGTTCATCACCTCGTTGCAACTTGTTACCCATATTTCATTGTCTTGTGCCAGGTAGTTCAATATTTTTACATAGAGTGTTCCCCAGTTTTTATATTTTACATTTTTTGGGAAGGAGGTCCTCACGTGCCAGTCGATTGCGCCTAATCCACCGCATTTTTTAATGCGGCTTACAGCTTCTGTAATTTCTTTGAATCCTTTTTCGACATCTTCATGCTTGTAAAAAACATGTCCATCCATACAAAAAGAAGGGATCTCCATCATCTTTAAAAAGCGATTGGTTGCGGGGTGAAAAACCGGATAAGGCAATGCAATGTTATTTCTGAAACCAATATTAAAGTTGAACGCAACGGAGCTGTCATATTCAAAGCCCGCTGCATCGTGCATATATAAGGTGTCCCTGTAATTCTTTGCCATGTGCCAGTAGTGATGCCGGAGGCCTGTTATATTGATCTGCGCTGTTTGCTCCAATTTATTTTTTTCTGCAATAAATCGTTCAGTACTTTTATATGCATTGAAGCTGGCATGCAACCCAATCTCAGAGCCATTATCACGGATCTTTTTAAAAGCTTCGGCAAATACTTTATTTGAGATTTTATAATTTACATCATACGGATGCGCATCACCTTGCCATTTATCAACAACGGCAAAAAAAAATGTTGACTTGAAACCCAGTAACTTTTCAAAATCAACAATTTCATCGAACAACCAATAATCGTTTTTGTTTTTATCAGTTACAAAATTCTTTGTCAACCGAAGCAAATGATAATAATGCTTGATTAAATCTGCAGGTCTTTTCGGAAATGCTTGGTAATTAAAAAGATTAGCATGCTTAATCGGTTCGTCAACATCGTGAGAAAGAATGATCACACATTTTTTTTTGCCCGGCCACAATGGAATTTTCTGAAATTGATAAAATGCATCGATGTGCTCTTCCAGGTAACGGATGATGACGTTTGCTACGGGAAGATCAGCAAAATTATTCTTGAATTGATAAGAGGTCTCATACGTCAACCTGTCGAGTTCATCATATTTATTCAATGAGCTGGGATCGTTCACCGTATCGCAAATGAATACTTCCAGCAGTTGCACGATGTCAATCTGAATGTTTTTGGATAGGGTCACGGAGTTGTTCAGGATCGCATGAACGTCAGTGGGTTGAATGGTTTCTTTTTTCTGGATAAAAACCCCTTCATAATTTTCCGGTCGGGTATCACCATAATAAAATTGCACCTCTGAAAGCTTTATGTCTGAAGACTTATCAACGATCTCAGATTTTACCCCAATGATAAACAATGCATATTCAACGATAACCTTTTTTTTAAAATCATCTGTCTGAAAAAAAACATATACTTTATCACTCATAATTTTTTCAGCTTTTGATTTACTTCTTCCACACGCTTTTTATCCATTTGGTAATATTGTTTCCCCTTATCAAGCGCGTTCTCCATCGTTGGCCCCAAGTTATTGCTGATAATGGCTGTTGTTACAGTTGCCAGTAATTTTGCGGACACCTCATTTGCTTTTACACGAAGGGATTCTAGCGTATCATTTTTCTGAATTTCGATCTGTTGCTGCGTGCATATCCTGCCGGTATCTATTCCTTTGTCGATAAAGTGAACAGTAACACCAATCGGATCATTGTGATAAATGGACCAGAGCATTACATTCACTCCCCTGTATTTTGGCAGTAGCCCGGGATGTGCATTTAAAATACCGATCGAAGGAATGCTGATAATTTGCTGCTTTAATATTCTTGAACCTCCTAATATAACCAGGTCGGGTTTAAGTTCCTGTAGGATAGATGCTGACTCCTGCGAATTAAAATTGCTGACAACGGAAACGTTTTCAGAAAATTTAAAATATGTTTTGATATACTCATAATCTCTTACCAGCCCATAGCCACGAAGTTTCCTGGATAGATTGATAATAAAGACAGGGATGTACTTTTTAATTTTTTCTGTCATTGTTTTTACCGGTTGCTCTTCAACAATAATGGCATCAATCTTTATTTTTCTTTCCGAAAATTCTTTTAATATGTATTCAATTATAACATTTTTGTTGGTCAGTATGATTACCTTCATAGTGCTTGAATTAGCTTTCTTTTTGGTGAACGACCAAATATAATGAACTTTCCTTGAGCAGGGAAACGTATTCGCTTTTGCCTCATTTCGAAGCAAAAAAGAATACCTAAATTAAGGTTGACGCTTTTTAGGGCCTCTTACTGCTTGTGCGGTCAACGGATCAGTAGGCCAATGATGTTTGGGATAGCGAGATAGGAGATCCTTACGAACTTCAAAATACGTTTTGCTCCAAAAGCTTTTCAGGTCCTGCGTAATTTGTACTGGTTTATAACCAGGAGAAAGCAGGTGAATCACAATTTTATTTCTTCCCTCATTCACCGTTGGTGTTTCCAGCAAACCAAATAATTCCTGTAATCGAACCGCCATCTCTACTTTGCTTCCATCCATTGCGTATTGCAGTTTGATCATGGAGCCTGTTGGGACTTCTATTTTTGCAGGAGCCAGCGTATTTAATTTTTGAGAAAGCTCCCAAGGTAAAATCGAAAGAATAATTTGATGAAAATCAAGTTTTTGTAATTCAGTTAATTTGTAGACTCCAATTAAGTAGGGAGACAACCATTCTTCCAGCGTATCCAGTAAATGTGCTTCTGTTACATCGGGCCAGAGTTCTGTCCTCCTCCAGGCACGTAAGCTGAGGATGCGTGTTTGTAAATCTTGTTGCGCTTCTCCCCAATTCAACACACGCAATCCTTCTTCCCGTATCATTTTACAAATGACAGTAATACGATCCGATTCATCAATTTGGTGAATTGGTTTGCTTTCCAATGTCAGGTTGCCCACTTGTTTTTGAATACTGCCTACCACCATTTTTTTATCATTATCCCAGGTTATGACTTTTTTTTCTGTGGCCAATTCCATCAAATCACGGGAATCAAAAGCGGTGGCCAGAAATATTTTTCCTTCGGTAGTACCGGCATCCAGTTGAGCAATAGCAATCCATTCATCTGCTGAAAGGGGATCATGCTCTGCCAGGCGGGCCATGCGTCCATTTCCGAGACGATAACGCAATCCATTTTTATCAATGCGTTGTGCAATACGTTCAGGGTAAGCGGTTGCGATTAGCTTACCGATGTGAAAATGATTGGGTGCTTGATTATCCACTTCGGTTCGCATCAGTTTTCTCCAGGAAAATGACAAACGCTCTATGCGATCCAATATCTGTCTATCCGCATTGACACGTTCACCACTTCTGTATTTACGCAGTACTTCAATGCGTAAAGAAATATCGGTACCGGCTTCTCTTTGCAAGGGGTCGCGCTCTTCCAGCAAAGCGGCTACATCACAAGCCAGGGCAATGAAAGGCGCAGCATTCTTTTTTTCAAATTCCAAACTCTCCATCAACATATTGGCAATACGTGGATGCGTAGGCAGCTGCAACATTTTTTTTCCATGTTCAGTAATTTGGTTTTCCTTTAACGCTTGTAATGCATGCAGCAACTCTCTGGCTTGTGCTTGAGCACCGGCAGAAGGAAGTGTTAACCATGTTAATTCTTCCATGTTTTTGATTCCCCACTGGCTAAGCTCCAGCATGAGTGGTGCTAAATCCGCTTCCAGTATTTCCGGTTTTCGATGATCGATTAAGTGCATGTGTGAACCTTCACTCCACAAACGATAACAAACACCTGCGGTGATTCGCCCTGCGCGCCCTGCCCGCTGATCCGCAGCATCTTTGGTGACACGTATGGTTTCTAATTTCGTCAATCCTGAACGTGGATCAAAACGAGGCACACGTGCATAACCACTGTCAATAACCGTTTTGATACCCTCAATGGTTAATGATGTTTCTGCGATAGATGTCGCTAATACAACTTTACGAATTCCTTTTGCATCCGGAGCGATAGCTTCTTGTTGCTTTTGTTGAGACAAATCTCCATACAGCGGCAGTACATTGGCTGCAACACCCTCTTGTTCCAGCAATTGTTGCGTACGTTGTATTTCTCCCGCTCCGGGAAAAAAAGCAAGAATATCGCCTTCTTGTTCACCCAGCGCTTTTTTGATAATGCGTGCCATGTGGAGGTGAAGTGGCACCTTCTCATCCACCGCAATATAATTTAATGTAACAGGAAACTGACGGCCCTCGGAAGTAAGTATGGGCGCATGATTAAGCAAGGCAGAAAGTTTAGCACCATCTAACGTTGCCGACATGATGAGAATCTTTAAATCAGGGCGAAGAATTTGTTGCAATTGATAACACAACGCTAGAGCCAGATCGGCTTGCAAGCTGCGTTCATGAAACTCATCAAAAATAACCATGCCCACACCCTCCAGGGCATTGTCATTTTGAAGCATGCGGGTGAGTATTCCTTCGGTAACAATTTCAATTTGAGTTTGTGCGCTTACTTTGTTTTCAAATCGGATACGATACCCGATTGTTTTTCCAACAGGCTCATCGCAAAGAGAAGCCATTCGTGTGGCCACAGCGCGTGCAGCAATTCTTCTGGGCTCCAGCATAATTATTTTTTTTCCGGAAAGCCAAGGTTCGTCCATTAACTGCAAAGGCAAAATAGTAGATTTACCGGCACCGGGGGGAGCTTGAAGAATTAATAAAGACTGCTTTTCCAGGCTGCGTTTAACATCCGGGATAATTTGTTGAATTGGGAAATCGGGAATTGACATCATAAAAAAATGCCAGTTAAAAAACTGGCATTTAAAATTACGGTTTCTAGTTGAACTAGAGTGTTTCTTTTAACCATTTAAAAAATTCGCGTTGCCATACATAGGAGTCTGCATCCTTTAAGATCCAGTGATTTTCGGATGGGAAGTAAAGTAATTTACTCTTAAGTCCTAATAACTGTGCAGCCTGGAAAGCAGCAAAGCCTTGCTCCTCCGGTACCCGGTAATCTTTTCCTCCATGAATAATTAAAATCGGAGCATCCCATTTTTTAACAGCATTCACAGGGTTAAATTCGTTATAGGATTTTTGTATGCTAGGATCGGTATTCCAGAAGGGGCCACCCATATCGTGATTGGTGAAGAATATTTCTTCTGTTGTTCCATACATGGATCTCCAGTCGAAAATACCATCATGTGCAATAAATGTTTTAAAACGTTTTTCATGATGCCCTTCTAAGTAGAAAACAGAGTATCCTCCGAAACTGGCACCTACACAACCCAATCGCGCTTTGTCAACAAATGGTTCTTTTGCAACTTCATCAATTGCTGTTAAGTAATCACGCATTACTTGTCCACCATAATCTTTGCTGATTTCTGCATTCCATTTTACGCCATGTCCTGGCATTCCCCTGCGGTTAGGCGCTACTACGATGTATCCGTTTGCTGCCATCAATTGAAAATTCCAACGGAAGGAATAGAATTGTGTTAAAGCAGATTGAGGCCCACCTTGACAATACAGTAGCGTAGGATATTTTTTGCTGGCATCAAAATCAGGAGGATAAATCACCCACACCAACATTTTTTGTCCGTCAGTTGCTGTCATCCAGCGTCTTTCCGTTTTGCTTAGTTTAATAGCTGCATAGCTTGCATCGTTTACATGTGTCAGCTGTTTCATTTCGCCGGATGTTAAATCGGCTGAATAAATTTCAAGCGCATGGTTCATATCGGTACGGCCAACGATCATTGTATTTCCGCTTTGCCCAATGATATCATGCACATCAAAATCACCTTTTGTAATTTGTTTGATCACCGGTATTTTCTTTGCAAGACCTGGATTGTCCACAACAAACAATTGAAGTGTTCCATCAACCGGTGCAATGAAATAAATATTTTTTCCATCTGCACTCCATTTGAAATCATTTACGGTATTGTCCCATGCAGCGGTTAAATTTGTTTTTACAGTTCCGTTTACAACGATGATATCATTTTTATCCGCCTCATTGCCATCTTCTTTCATGCTAAGGAAAGCAAGCGTTCCGGTAGAAGAGTATGCAGGATTGATATCATATCCCATCATTCCCTCCGTTAAATTGCTGGTTTGCTTTGTTTCAATGTTGTAAACGTAGATGTCGGTATTGGTGCTTACAGCATAGTCTTTTCCGAATTTCTTTTTGGTAACATATAACACTTGTTTTCCATCCGGACTTAAAATATAATCTTCTTCGCTACCATGTGGTTTCTGCGGACAATCATAAGGTTCATTTGGCATCAGGTCAATGCTGTCTACCACTTTTCCATTTTGCAGCGTGTTTAAAAATACATGTCCAAATGCTCCATCCTCCCAGGTATCCCAGTGACGATAATTTAAATTATCATAAATCATCACATCTGATTTGGGTTGATCCGGATAAAAATCCTTACCGAAAACATTTTTGATTTTTATTTCATTACTGGTAACGCTGTGTTTACCATCTGCGGAATAATGCTGTGGGTCGGCGATTAAGCCATCTGTGCTTTGAACTTCTGTCGCAGTGCCACCAGTAAGTGGGATGCTGTACTTTTTTACAGTAGCTTTTCCCTCTGTTTGAGAATACGTGCGTACACTATAAATGACCGATTTGCCATCTTTCGTAAGTCCCATACCGGTAACTTTTCCCAATTCTAAAAGTCTTTCTGTGGTCATGTTTTGCGCATTCATGGAACAAGCCAATGCAAACATGGATAATAGTGTAGCTGCTTTTTTCATTCTAATTAATTATGTAAGTAAATAACCCTTTGCGGGCAGAATTAAACTCAAAAAATGAAAATTGACGCTTAGAGATAGGGGGATGTGTTCTTCCAAAGCTGCGAAATTTTTTGGGGATTTCAAAATGGAGTCGACTTAAAATCAGATTCCTAGGATGAATGGTCTAATAATAGGGTGAATGGT
>DASRRA010000278.1:0-3675 GCA_035696085.1 Bacteroidia bacterium
GCCGCATGTTGAAGAGAAAGCGATTTAATTGTTTCCGCCTTGCTTTCCAAAGCTTCACCCACAATAATTTTATAGTTATCAAACCCATAGGTTAACATGCGTTGTGCAAGCAAGGCCGGGTTTTTTTCTGCATCCGTAAGTACACCTATTAATTCTTTCTGGTAGATCAGCGCAACATCCAGTTCATCCCAGGAGCGGTCATGTACAGAAGTGTTCCAGCTGTTTTGATAAGCAATATTACATTTATGACATAACAGTTGTAAACTATTAAAATAAGGATACACTTTCAAGATCACTTCTGGTTGCAGCTTTTTTAATGTATTGGCAACACCATAAAATAAAGGATCTCCGGAAGTAAATACTACTACCGATTCATTGGATTTTTTGTATTCATCCAACACCTGTTGCATATCGTTTTTTATTTCTATCCAACGATGGTTTTCAGGTAAAAAATCCTTAATCATTTCGTAATGCTTCTGGCGACCAGAAAAGATTTTGTGAACAGGAAGAAGCGACTTCACTTCATCATTCAATTCAACTTCTGAATTGTTGGATATACCTACAACTATGTAATGCATACTTATTTATATTGGTTAAAAAAAATTACGTTGCCCTTTCCTTTTCTTTTCTCCCACTTTAATGTTTCCAGTTCCGGTTGTGTTAAAAATTTATCTACATGTCCGATGCACAAATAAGCAATCAATTGATTTTCTTCGGGTGCATTTAATATTTTCTTTACAATCTTTTCATTTAAAATACTGACCCAACACATGCCAATATTTAAAGCTCTGGCTGTTAGCCACATGTTTTGTATGGCGCACACAACGCTGTAAATACCTGCCTCCTTTATACTGGTTTGTCCTAAAACAGGTTCCAGGCTCGGCTTATAAAAAACGGCAATGTTAACAGGAGCTTCTAAGATTCCTTCCATCTTTAATCGAATATACTCGTGCTGTTTTTCGTCCTTAAAAAATTCGGATTCTTTTACATGGGCAGTTTCAAAGCTTTCTTTAATCTGTTGTTTTATAGTCCTGTCCTTAATTACAACAAATTCCCAAGGCTGGGAGAAGCCCACGGATGGAGCATGTACGGCTGCATCGATTAATCTATCCAGACAAGCGTCTGTTAATGGTTCATCTATAAAACGATTTCCCCGAATGTCCCTTCTGTTAAGAATTATCTCTTCCAACAACAAAGCTTCTTGTTCGGTAAATAATTTTCCTTCTGTCATAAACTGTTATTTCCTGTTGCTCATTTCCCAACAACCATGCTATTGCAGGCAATTAGCGCCAACTTACCTTCTTTCTGCTTTACAAGCAATCCTTTTATCTTGAATTATTAGATCGACATATGTTGTCAATGCAATAAATCCAAGCTTTTACTTTGTATGTTAAATTTTTAATTTTCTTATTTATACGCATTTAAGAACTGTATAAAATACAGGTCTTGTGTAAATTTTACCCTAAACGTTAAGTTCAACTCTACAAGCTTAAATAAGGTTTCAACTGTTAATAAGTACTCATGCTGCCAAAAGAATAGGAATCTTATATGAGTACTTTAATAAAAAAGTAAATCACTCAACCTAAATATTCTAATGGAATGTACTGATTTCATGCTTGCGTTTAAACTATAAATCGCCGCCACATCAATATGTGCTCAAGTGTGCTGAGCCGGGGAGTCATATTGTTACCTCAATGAATTTGATTCCCAAATATGAGTGTTTTTTTTCTTTCTACAAATGATTTTTTAAAATCGTTTTAGATAGATCTTATTATATTAAATAACGCTAGTAATTGCAGTGCTTTTAAAGGGTTTAAGAAAGTTAAAAATTGCAACTGTTTGTCGTAATTTCCCCCTTAACATGTCGTATTTATATATTTGAGTGCCTTGCTATTGTATCTAATTTAGCGGCATGGAATTACACAAATGATTAACAAAAAATTGATCTAACTTTTAAAATATAAATACATGAAAACAATAAAAAAAATCATAGACATAAATACTTCTAAAGAGAATGTCTGGAAAGTTTTAACAGAAGATAAATACAACCGTCAATGGTATGCCGAATTCATGGAAGGAACGTATGCGGTAACCGATTGGAAAGAAAACAGCAAAGTTATTTTTAAAGATCCCAAAGGAAGTGGTATGGTAGGGAAAATTGTATCCAGCAAACCTCAAGAGCTTCTATCAATTGAATATACCGGTATGTTACTCGATAATAAGGAAGATTACCAAACAAAAGATGCCTTGCAAATTAAAGGTGGACGAGAAATTTATGCGCTGAGCGGAAAGGATAATCATACCCAATTAGCAATATCCGGTGACATGCCCGAAGAATTTTTCAACACCATGTCAAAAGCTTGGGATAAGGCGCTGGATAAGCTAAAGCTTACCGCAGAAAATCTGTAAAATAAAAGGCATTGTTAACATCTATCGACCCTTGTTATTATCATAAATAAAAATATTTTGTAATATTAATTTTATTCAATTATGACTATTCTATCTATCATTTTTTTATCACTTGTTGGCCTCATTGTTCTTTTATTAGTGATTGGATTATTTCTTAAGAAAGCGTTTCATATTGAGCGTAGCATCCTTATCAATAAATCAAAACCGGAAGTATACAATTACTTGCGAATATTGAAAAACGGGGAACACTTTAATAAATGGACGATGACGGATCCTAACATGAAAAAAACATTAACCGGAACCGACGGAACCGTTGGTTTTACTTATGCCTGGGACAGCACCAACAAAAATGTAGGTGCGGGTGCGCAAGAAATTATCAAATTAAAAGAGAACGCCCGCATTGATTATGAACTGCGTTTTGAAAGACCTTTTAAAAATACGGCATTTAGTTCTTTGATTCTTGATGACGCAACACCCGGCCAAACCAAAGTTACCTGGACATTTCACGGTGTTATGCCTTATCCTTTTAATTTAATACACGCCCTTTTAGGCTTAAGTAAAATGCTTGGAAAAGATTTAGAAATCAGTTTACTGAATTTAAAAAAGCAACTTGAAAAATAATAACCACAAAAAGAAAACCTATGCCAAGTCTAAACCCTTATTTAAATTTTAATGGAAATACAGAAGATGCATTTAATTTTTACAAATCTGTATTCGGCGGTGAATTCGCACAATTGCAGCGGTTCAAAGATGTGCCTTCTGAACAACCGATGCCGGACATTGATGCACAAAAAATCATGCATGTCGCTTTACCCATCGGAAAAGACAATGTGTTAATGGGAAGTGATACACCAAAAGGTTATCAATCCATTGTCGGAACTAATTTTTCTATTTCCGTAAATGCAGCTACAGAGCAGGAAACAGAAAAATTATTCAAAGGACTTTCTGCCGGCGGAAAAGTAACCATGCCACTTGAAAAAACATTCTGGGGTGCTTACTTCGGGATGTTAACAGATAAATTTGGTATTAATTGGATGGTTAGTACTGAACAGCGAAACAATTAAATCGTTTTTATGCAGCAAATCAATTCATATTAACCTAAACTCAAACCACATGAAGATCCTAAAAAAAATCTTAATTGCAATTGTCGGCTTGGTTGTGCTCATTTTGATCATTGCCATCTTTACTAAAAAAGAATATACTGTAGAGCGCCAGATTACCATTAACAAGCCTACCAATGAAGTGTTTGATTACATCAAAATATTA
>DASRRA010000279.1:0-7835 GCA_035696085.1 Bacteroidia bacterium
TTGAAAAAATGAAAAATGCAAAATTACTCGTTGTGGAGGGCACACTGTATCCCTTGTTGATGCGATTAAAAAACGATGGCCTCTTAAGTTACCGCTGGGAAGAATCCACATCAGGGCCACCTCGCAAATATTATAAGCTCACACCCATAGGTGAACAATTTTTAAAAGAGCTGGAAATGACCTGGAATGAATTAGTAGAATCGGTCAACAAAACAATTAACAAACAATAATCAACATCAATTTTAAATTTAAACATTCTTAAACCTACATAAAATGAACCGGACGATAACAATGAATTTAAGCGGCATTATTTTTCACATTGAAGAAGATGCTTATGAAAAGCTTAACAAATACTTATCTACCATTAAAGGATACTTTAATGCAACAGAGGGACGTGATGAAATTATGGGTGATATTGAATCGCGTATAGCAGAAATGCTTCAAGCAAAGGTGAGTCAGACCAAACAAGCCGTATTACTTGCTGATGTGGAAAGTATCATCGCTGTGATGGGTAAACCTGAAGATTTTGCCTCTGAAAATGAACAACAAGAAACACCTAAACCACAGGAAGAACAGAATCACAGGCGCTACAGACGCTTGTTCCGCGATCCGGACGATAAAATAGTAGGCGGTGTTTGCTCTGGTATTGCCAACTATTTTGACATTGACCCCATCTGGATCCGCGCTGCTTTTGCCATTGCTTTGTTTGTTTTTGGTAGTGGTGTATTGTTGTACCTTGTATTATGGGTGATCATGCCAGAAGCTAAAACCATTGCTGAAAAACTGCAAATGCGTGGTGAAAAAGTGGATATCAACAGCATTGGGAAAGCCGTTAACGAAGAGTTTTCAGATGTAAAAAGAAGGATGAACAAATTTGGTGAACGCATGAGTTCTCCTGAATCGAGAGAACGATTCAGAGACACCACCCGCTCTCTTGGAAATGATCTTGGTCACGCGTTGAAGTCTATTCTTAGCGTGGTTGGAAAAGTATTTTCCATCATCTTCCTGGTGCTCGGTGTTATCCTCTTAACAGGTTTGCTGGCGGCTATTTTCGGGAAAGGTAACTTCATGGTTTTTGATGATGATTCCCCAGTACGCTTTTCCATCTATGAAATCGGACATTCTATTTTACCTTCCGGTATCTCATCCGAATTGGTGATCACTACACTTATACTTTTCATAGGAATTCCGTTGATGTTCATCATTTATCGCTGTACGAAATTTCTTTTTAACATACAGCAGAAAAACAGAATCTTGAATTATGTAGCGAGTGTTTTATGGCTCATCGGAATTGCATTGGTCATCTACATCGGTGTAATGATGGGAACTGATTTTTCTACGGAATCCTATGTAAGAAAAAATGTGAGTATTACGCAACCTACAACCAAAAAATTATTCCTGGATGTAAATACATTGGATATGGATCATCACCGAACATTCATCCATTATGGCAAACATGGCAGAAGTATTTATGCCGATAATGATTGGACCGTTTTTTCAAAAGAGGATAATCATTACCGCTTAGGATATGCACGACTGGATATTGTTCCCAGCGAAACCGATACCTTTCAATTGGTTGTTGTAAAAACTGCTCATGGAGCAAATCGTGAAGAAGCGAATAATTTAGCAAGAAACATCAGCTATGAATTTACACAACGTGATTCGGCTATCGTATTCAATAATTATTTTGACATACCGGATAATGATAAGTTTCGTGCACAGGATGTAAAAATTATTTTGAAAGTACCTGTAAATGGGATCATTTATTTAAGTAACAGAATGGGACGCATTATTTATGACATTGAAAATACAAACAATACGCTGGATGCAGACATGGTAAACCGTAGCTGGATTATGACTAACGAAGGGCTGAAATGTATGGATTGCACAGGAGATGAAGAAACGATTGATATTCATGGAGTGGACGATGAAGATGGACATGAGAAAAGTGTGATTATTCACAAAGACAAAAACGGTGAACGGATAGAAATAGAAAAAAAAGGAAAGCGAATGATTATCCATAAAACGTATGACGGGGATGGCAAAATCATCCAGGAGGATATAGAAGAAAGAAAAGATGACAGCGATACGAAAGATGGAAAAAAAGTTATTCTAAACAAAGAGATACGCAAAGATGATAATGGAAATGATACGCAAACGCATATTGTGATACCTTTTCGATTGACGCCGTATTCGTATAGTTAAATGTCCTATTTCCTATTAAAACCGATTGAATAAATATATTCAATCGGTTTTTAATTTAAACTTCGTTCGTTATCTTATTCAACCTAAT
Source organism: Bacteroidia bacterium (assembly GCA_035696085.1). GTDB lineage: Bacteria > Bacteroidota > Bacteroidia > 2-12-FULL-35-15 > 2-12-FULL-35-15 > 2-12-FULL-35-15. The sequence continues at coordinate 2,294 of DASRRA010000279.1, forward strand.
TGCTTGTTTGTTAGCCTCTACCCTTCTCCCTACTTTATACTCATTTCCCCCCAATAAAACAAGCACTTGTCTCAATCATTTATAAAATTTTCCAACCCTCATTTTTACACCTGTAAATACTTATATTTGCAATTATTAGAAAAATATTCTTCATTCCATTCATATGTCAGAACAAATTGTGTCAACAGAAAAAAAACAAAATTTTTCGAAACAGGAATTTATCGCATTGGTATTAAAAGATTACCGCATTGCGAATGAAAGCCGTGAAGCCAGCTTACTAGGTCGCCGGGAAGTACTTTCTGGTAAAGCCAAGTTCGGTATTTTCGGAGATGGGAAAGAGCTTCCGCAATTAGCCATGGCCAAAGTGTTTGAGAAAGGTGATTTTCGTTCGGGGTATTATCGCGATCAAACCTTTATGTTTGCGATTGAAAACTTAACACTTCAAGAATGGTTTGCCGGACTATATGGACATACGGATCCGGATGCAGAGCCTATGACTGCAGGCCGACAAATGGGTGGACACTTTGGAACCCGTAGCTTAAATGCGGATGGCACCTGGAAGGACCTGACTCAAATTAAAAATTCTTCAGCAGATATTTCACCAACCGGCGGGCAAATGCCACGATTGCTTGGCTTGGCCATGGCCTCTAAACATTATAAACAAAACCCGGAATTACAAACCGCGGCTTTTCAGAAATTTTCGAATAAAGGAAATGAAATTGCTTTTGGAACAATTGGAGATGCCAGTACATCCGAAGGTTTATTCTGGGAGACGATTAATGCTGCCGGAGTGATGCAAATACCAATGGTGGTATCTGTCTGGGATGATGGACACGGTATTTCTGTTCCAAAAAAATACCAAACAACAAAAGAAAGTATTTCCGAAATTTTAAAAGGGTTTCAACGTGAACCAAATGGTGTAGGGTATGAAATCTTCAAAACCAAAGGTTGGGATTATGTACACCTTTGTGATACCTATGAAAAAGCAAGCAAGGTGTGTCGTGAACAACACATTCCTGTACTCATCCACGTAGAAGAAGTAACACAACCTCAAGGGCACAGTACTTCCGGCTCACACGAACGATACAAATCAAAGGAACGTTTACAATGGGAACAAGATTTTGATTGTATCAAAAAAATGGGTGAATGGATCATTGAAAGTAAAATTGCAACTGCTGATGAACTAAAAGCAATTGAAGAAGAAGCAAAGAAAAATGTCCGTCAGGCGAAAACAGCTGCATGGACAGCTTACCAGGCGCCGATAAAAAATGAAGTAAAAGAAGTAGCCCGTTTACTGGAAAATGTAAGTGCTCAATCGCAAAACGCTTCTTTTATCATAAAAATTAAAAATGATCTGGTTGCGATTACAGAGCCTATTCGAAAGGATGTGCTGGTTGCGATCAAAAGTGTATTACGCTTGATACGTACTGAAAAAAGCGATGCAAAAACACAGTTGATCGATTGGCTGAATGAATCCAAACTAGCCAACTACGACCGTTACAGCTCTTATTTATATAGTGAATCAGAATTTGCTGCAACCAAAGTAAAACCTGTACCTGCTGAATTTAAAGGTGATTTAAAGGTTGTAGATGGACGGGAAATTCTTCGTGAAAACTTTGATGTGATCCTATCAAAATACCCGGAGGTGGTTATTTTTGGTGAAGATAGTGGACGAATTGGTGGTGTGAATCAAGGGTTGGAAGGCTTGCAAGCGAAGTATGGTGAGATACGCGTATTTGATACCGGTATTCGTGAAGCTACCATTATTGGTCAGGCCATCGGTTTATCACTTCGTGGATTACGTCCTATTCCTGAAATTCAATATTTAGATTATTTGTTGTATGCATTGCAAATCATGAGCGATGATTTGGCAACCCTTCAATACCGTACAAAAGGAGCTCAAAAATCACCAGTGATTATTCGCACACGTGGCCACCGCCTGGAAGGTATCTGGCACAGCGGTTCTCCGATGGGTATGATTATTAACTCTATTCGTGGTATACATGTATGTGTTCCCCGTAATATGCAGCAAGCTGCAGGTATGTACAACACCTTGTTAAGTGCAGATGAACCGGCCATTGTTATTGAGCCGTTGAACGGATATCGTTTAAAAGAAAACATGCCTAGTAACTTAGGAGAATATAAAGTTCCGTTGGGTGTGGTGGAAACCATACTGGAAGGAAATGACGTAACCATTGTAACATATGGTTCCTGTTGTCGCATTGCGCTGGAAGCTGCAAAATTATTGTCGGCAGTAGATATTTCCGTTGAAATTATTGATGTACAAACCTTGTTGCCATTTGATTTAAACCACGACACCATTAAATCAATTAAAAAAACAAATCGTTTGGTGGTACTGGATGAAGACGTTCCGGGAGGAGCAAGCGCTTATATCCTGCAAAAATTAGTGGAGGAGCAAGCTGCTTATCAATACCTGGATTCGGCTCCAAAAACATTGGCTGCGAAAGATCACCGCCCTGCTTACGGCACCGATGGAGATTATTTCTCCAAACCAAGTGCTGATGATGTATTTGATACCGTATATGAAATGATGCACGAAAGTAATCCGAAGAAATATCCGAAAATGTATTAAGAGAAAGGGCGAAATTTTCGCCCTTTGTTTTTAAAGCTGATTGTAAGTAATACCTATGAAAAAAAGAACAACCGAACAATCTTCCAATTATTCCTCACTCGAAAAAATGAGCGTAAAGGAATTGCTTAGCAATATCAATAAAGAGGACAAAACTGTTCCTCATGCAATTGAAAAAGTAATCCCTGAAATTGAAAAATTGGTAACTGTTATTGTAAAAAAAATGAAAACCGGCGGTCGCCTGTTTTATTTAGGTGCTGGAACCAGCGGCAGATTAGGAATTGTGGATGCCTCTGAATGCCCTCCCACCTATGGAGTTCCGCAAGGGTTGGTAATTGGGTTAATTGCAGGAGGTGACAAAGCCATACGAAAAGCAGTCGAATTTGCGGAAGATGATACACAACAAGGTTGGAAAGATCTTCAACAACATAAAATAAATGCCAAAGATGTGGTGATCGGAATTGCAGCATCCGGCTCAACACCCTATGTAATTGGTGCACTGGAAGCCTGCAATAAAAAAGGAATTGTAACAGGTTGTATTGTATGCAATGAAAAAAGCAAGGTAGCTGCCGTCTCCAAATATAAAATAGAAGTAATTGTGGGACCTGAATTTGTTACCGGCAGTACACGCATGAAATCCGGCACCGCTCAAAAATTAGTATTGAATATGATTTCCACTTCTGTGATGATTAAACTAGGGCGTGTTGTTGGAAATAAAATGGTGGATATGCAATTGAGTAACAACAAGCTGGTTGACCGTGGTACACTTATGATCGCGGAGGAGTTGAAGCTTTCGTATAAAAAATCGAATGAATTGCTTTTAAAGTATGGAAGTGTTAGAAAGGCAATTGAAAGATATAAATCAGGTGAGACGCCTGAAGTGCCTCGACGTAGCGGGACGCTACGCCGATCAGCAAGCAGAAACTACCGTACTAAAAAATAAAACGTATACATCATGTTCGGCGTAGCGTCACGCTACGTCGCAGTACCCTCAGCCTCCGGCCGAATATTCAAGCACAGAAAAGAAAAATAGGTCAAATAAAAATGTTTTAATATTTTTGCATGCTTCAAACCCAATCCCTTCAAATCAATATGAATATTGAGAAAAAACTTTCGGAACAAACCATAAACGCACTTAAATCCCTTTACGGAATAAGTGTTGAAAAGGTAGCATTTGAACAAACCAATGCAGATTTTGAAGGCGATTTAACGTTGGTCGTTTTTCCGTTTCTAAAAGCTTCTAAAAAAAACCCTCAGGATACCGCTACTGACATTGGAAATTTCTTAAAAGAACATGTAAGTGAAGTGGCTTCTTTTAATGTTGTGAAAGGTTTTTTAAATATTTCTATTGATGCGCTTTTCTGGCTCAACTATTTTAAATCGGTTAACGGAAAAGAATTTATCTCCACCAAAACACCGGAGGATGCACCAACGGTTATTGTGGAGTACTCCTCCCCCAACACGAATAAACCTTTACATTTAGGACATATACGCAACAATCTGCTGGGTTTTTCTGTGGCTGAAATTTTAAAAGCAGCCGGAAACAACGTGATTAAAGCTAATATCATCAACGACCGTGGAATACATATTTGTAAAAGTATGCTGGCCTGGCAAAAATGGGGCAATGGTGAAACACCGGAATCAACCGGTATGAAGGGCGATCACCTGGTGGGTAAATATTATGTGGAGTTTGACAAGCATTACAAAACACAAATCGCCGAATTGATTCAAAAAGGCAAAACAGAAGAAGAAGCGAAAAAAGAAGCGCCTTTGATAATAGAAGCACAGGACATGCTTGTGAAGTGGGAAGCCAATGATAAAGCGGTGCGGGAGCTTTGGCAAACCATGAATAGCTGGGTGTACGACGGGTTTGCTGTTACTTATAAAATGCTTGGGGTTGATTTTAATAAGACCTATTACGAAAGCAATACTTATTTATTAGGAAAAAATGTTATTGAAGAAGGTTTAAAAGATGGCATCTTCCAACAACGAGCCGATAAATCTATTTATATTGATTTAACGGCAGATGGACTGGATGAAAAAACATTATTGCGTGGAGATGGTACCTCTGTATACATGACACAAGATTTAGGCACTGCAGTTCAACGCCACCAAGACGAACATTTTAATAAAATGGCCTATGTGGTGGGCAACGAACAAGACTATCATTTTAAAGTATTGTTTTTGATTTTAAAAAAACTGGGATTTGAATGGGCCAGCGGTTTATACCATTTGTCCTATGGCATGGTGGAACTGCCAAATGGTAAAATGAAATCGCGGGAGGGAACCGTAGTAGATGCGGATGACCTGATGCAGGAAATGATTGATACTGCTGCTGCAATGACCAAAGAACTTGGTAAAGCGGATGGTTTGTCGGAAGCAGAAGCAACACATTTATACAGAACGGTTGGGCTGGGTGCATTAAAGTATTTTATGCTGAAGGTGGATCCTAAGAAAAAAATGCTATTCAACCCCGCTGAATCTATTGATTTTAACGGAAATACAGGTCCATTTATTCAATTCAATTATGTACGCATTCAAGCATTATTGAGAAAAGCAACAGGAAACTGGAATACGGAATTTGATTCATCCACGTGTAAAACTAATCTGCTTAACAAAGAAAAAGCATTGATCATTAAATTATATGCCTTTGAAAATGTTATAAAACAAGCGGCACAAGAATACAGCCCTGCGGTTGTTGCTAACTATGTATATGATTTGGCAAAAGAATACAGTCAATATTACCACGATACACCTATTCTAAAAGAAGAGAATAAAGAACTCCTGAATTTCAGATTGCAACTTTCCAATACGATTGGAATTGTTATTAAATCGGCTATGCGACTATTGGGAATTGAGGTTCCGGAGCGGATGTAAAAAAAGCGAAACGCGAATGACTGCATAATCATTCGCGTTTTTCTTCGCGTTATATAATTTTACGGGAGGGATTTA
>DASRRA010000280.1:0-10314 GCA_035696085.1 Bacteroidia bacterium
CGGTCGATATAACACTTCAAAAAATAGCAGAAGAAAACCTTCGTGCGGTAAATAAGGAATTAGAGGGGTTTTCATATACAGTTGCTCATGATTTGAGAACTCCACTGCGTTCCATGCACGGATATGCAGAAATATTAAAGCTGGATTATGGAAAAGTACTGGATAGTGAAGCGGAGCGTATCATCAATAATATCCAGCAAAACGCCTCAAAAATGGGAAAATTAATTGATAATTTACTTTCGTTTTCCAGGCTTGGAAGAAAGGAGTTGCAATTAACTAAAATTGACATGAACAAACTTACAAAAGATGTACTTTTTGAATTAAATGCATCCATTACTCACCAAGCTAATGTAAGTGTAACTTACCTTCCTGAGGTAATGGGAGATTACGGGTTGCTATATCAGGTAATGATGAATCTTATTTCAAATGCGATTAAATATTCCTCTAAAAAAGAAACACCTATTATTCGCATATCATCGGAAACAAAAGGTGGAGAGTGTATTTTCGCGGTAAAAGATAACGGGGCTGGTTTTAATATGAAATATGTAGCTAAATTGTTTGGTGTATTTCAGAGACTGCATTCAGAATATGAATTCGAAGGAACAGGTATCGGTCTGGCAACGGTTAATCGAATTATTGCCAAACATGGCGGACGAATTTGGGCTGAAGGAGCAGTAGATATAGGTGCCACATTTTGTTTTTCATTACCGCAGGTAAAATAACGGGTTGGATATAAATTTTTAAAGTGGGTTGAATCCCGTGGCAAAATTTTTCAGGCGAGGACGCCTGGGGTACCACAACATAGCGGGACGCTACGCCAAACGAGGAATTATAAATAAAATGATGTAATCCAACTCTTTCTATTTCTGTTTAGATAATTTATATCCAATCTTTTTGCGTGGAGCAGGGGTTTCATTTTTTTCAATTAGCTCATCAAAATAGCGAAATAATACCTCAATGTTCTTGGAATGGTTATCCGTCGTTTTTCGTAATTCTTCAATAGCTAAACGTAACTCTGTGTTATCGATCAGCATTTGCCTAACTCGTGTAAATACTCTGACAATTTGAATATTAATATTTATTGCTTTATCACTATTTAATACACTTGAGAGCATTGCTACACCTTGTTCGGTAAAAGCATTTGGAATATAACGCGTCCCTCCCCAACTTGAGGTAACAATTTGTGACCTCAAGTTTTCCCATTCTTTTTCGGAAAGTTCGAACATAAAATCTGATGGAAAACGTTTCAGGTTTCTTTTAACTGCTTGATTGAATGTTTTGGTTTCCACTCCATAGAGTAGCGCCAAATCTCGATCTAACATTACTTTATGGTCTCTGACATAGTAGATTTTATTCATTATTGCTTCATCAGAAATATTCAAAACTGTTTTTGCACTCATAAATCATTCATTCTTTGAGGTAACAATTTGTGACCTCATGTTTAACCTTATAATAAACGGCAACGGTTAATCCTAAAAGCCTGATTAATCGTTGCCGTTTATGAAAATGTACTTTTAACAAAACGTCAAAAGTCTTATTGTTCATCAAGCTTTACTTTGATTTGCAAAAGACCTTTTGCGTTGCTAATTACTTCGCTGTCTCCAACTCAGCTTTTGCAGCAGGTACGGGAGTAGTTTCAGTGCTGCTCAATGCCACTCTGATTTTATCTTCAATCTCCATGGTCAATTCTTCGTTGTCGCTGAATAATGCTTTCACCGCATCTCTTCCCTGACCAAGTTTTGTATCACCATAGCTAAACCAGGAACCACTTTTCTTGATGATGTTGTGCTCCACACCCAAATCCACAATCTCACCTATTTTGGAAACACCTTCGCCATACATGATGTCAAACTCTGCCTGGCGGAATGGTGGTGCCACTTTGTTTTTCACCACTTTCACGCGTGTACGGTTACCAATTACATTATCACCTTCTTTGATCTGACCGATTCTGCGAATATCTAAACGTACAGACGCATAAAATTTCAATGCATTACCACCGGTTGTTGTTTCCGGGTTACCAAACATCACCCCGATTTTTTCACGCAACTGGTTGATGAAAATGCAGCAGCATCCAGTCTTGTTGATGGTACCTGTTAACTTACGTAATGCCTGGGACATCAAACGTGCATGCAAGCCCATTTTTGAATCCCCCATCTCCCCTTCTATCTCACTTTTTGGTGTAAGGGCCGCTACGGAGTCAATAACGATGATGTCAATTGCACCTGAGCGGATCAGGTTTTCTGCAATCTCCAAGGCTTGCTCTCCATTATCCGGTTGAGAGATCAATAGGTTTTCTGTATCAATGCCTAATTTATCAGCATAGGTACGGTCAAATGCATGCTCAGCATCAATGAAGGCAGCAATACCACCTGCTTTTTGAACGGCTGCAATGGCATGCAGGGTTAAGGTTGTTTTACCGGAAGACTCCGGTCCGTAGATTTCAATGATTCTTCCTTTTGGTAAACCGCCAATACCTAAGGCGATGTCTAATGAAAGGGATCCGGTAGGAATCACCTCTACATTTTCTACTGCAGCATCTCCCATTTTCATGATAGAGCCTTTACCATATGTTTTCTCGAGTTTGTCGAGCGTCAGCTGCAATGCTTTCAATTTTTCCTTGTTCACATTTTCTTTCGCAGCAGCTGCGTTTTTTGATTCTTTCGTTTCTTTGCTCATGGTTATATATATATTGTTGTTTACATAGTTTACCTCACTCTTGCTCTCTCCTTGAAAAAGGAGCGGGTTGATTATGCTGTGAGGATCTGTTCGGTGTGATTTTTTGTCGTCACATCTCTGATAATTTTTTCGATGAAGCCTTGTTCATCGATTACAAACGTGGTTCTTATAATGCCATCAAAGGTACGTCCCATAAAATGTTTTTCTCCCCAAACGTCATATGCTTCAATGATCTTTTTATCTACATCTGCCAGTAATTGAAAAGGCAGATCGTATTTTTTGATAAACTTCACATGCTTCTTCTCTTCATCTGCACTCACACCAAGCACCACATACCCTTTCTTTTTCAGTAGTGCATAATTATCACGTAAGTTACATGCTTGATTGGTACAACTGGGTGTATCATCCTTGGGATAAAAATACAGCACCACTTTTTTACCTTTAAAATCGGCTAGTTGAACCTCCTCCCCCAACTGATTTTTTGCTTTGAAAGCAGGGGCTTTTTGCCCTTCTTTTAAATGTGTACTGTAGTTTGCCATAACCTCTTTCAAAACTAATTGAATAAATCCTGAGAATAAAAATCAGTTCTTACTAATTATTAACAAAAAAGAAGAAGTTTGGCCGTCACATTCGCTAATTTTTTTAGCAAGCTCATTTTTCTACAATCCTCCAAAGAACCCTTTAAATAATACAATCAGAATAAATAAATTCATTCTATGTGTTATTCATTAGCAAAAATGTAAAGATTTAGGTAATAATCAGGCTAAATTTTTTAGCAATGTTCCATTTTTCACCATTTTTTGGAAATAGGCGCACCATTGGGTCAGCGGACAAATTTCGCATTTTGGTGTTCGGGCCAGGCAAATGTAGCGTCCATGGAGGATTAGCCAGTGGTGGGCTATTGCAATTTTATCTTCAGGAATATATTTTACCAATTGTTTTTCCGTTTCCAATGGTGTTTTGGAATTAGTGGTCAGCCCTAAGCGGTTGGATACACGGAACACATGTGTATCCACAGCCATTGCCGGTTTTTCATATACGACCGAAGCAATTACATTGGCTGTTTTGCGCCCTACTCCGGGCAGTTTTTGAAGTTCATCCACTTCCGAAGGTACTACGCCTTTAAAGTCGTTTATGAGCATATGGGCCATGCCTACCAAATGTTTGGCTTTGTTATTCGGATAGCTGATGCTACGAATGTATTCAAACACCGCATCGCTGCTAGCCGCTGCCAGTGCTTCAGCTTTGGGAAATGCTTTAAACAAAGCCGGTGTTACCATGTTCACACGCTTATCGGTACATTGTGCGGAAAGAATAACCGCCACCAATAATTGATAGGGATTTTTATACTGAAGCTCTGTTTCTGCAACCGGCTGGTGTGTGCTAAAGTAATCGATGATCTTTTCAAACCGCTCTTTCTTCGTCATTTTAATAATTAACTAGTTTCAGCAACTGTTTTTCAAATCGCTCTTTTGGTAAAAAATTATGTTCCAGATCTGCGTTCATTGGTACAGGTGTATCCAGGCTGGCCACCCGTATAACAGGGGCATCCAGGTGCTCAAAACAATGTTCGGAAATTACAGCGGCTAATTCTCCTCCCAATCCACCTGTCAGTGTATCCTCATGCAATACGATCGCTTTTCCTGTTTTATTGACAGAATCGATAACTGCTTGCTGGTCGTAGGGTAGCAAGGTTCTTAAATCCAGCAAATCCGCTTTTATCTCCGGATGCTTGTCCAATACCTCCAATGCCCAATGCACACCCAAGCCATAAGTAATAATGGAAACAGCTTCTCCTTCCCTTATCAGCTTTGCTTTTCCAAAGGGCAGGGTGTAATAATCATCAGGTATCTCTTCTGTAATACTTCTGTATAGAGCTTTGTGTTCAAAAAACATCACGGGATTGGGATCCTCAAATGCTGTTAACAATAATCCTTTCGCATCATATGGAAATGCGGGATACACCACTTTTAATCCGGGTGTATGCACGAACCAGGCTTCATTGCTTTGCGAATGGAATGGGCCTGCTGCAACACCCGCTCCGGTGGGCATACGCACCACTACATCGGCATGTTGCCCCCAGCGGTAATGCGACTTGGCCAGGTTATTTACAATTTGATTAAAACCTTCTGTCACAAAATCGGCAAATTGCATTTCTACCATAGCTTTCATTCCATTGATGGATAGGCCAAACCCGCTTCCCACAATGGCAGCTTCACACAACGGTGTATTGCGAACACGTGCCTTCCCAAATTCTTCTACAAAACCTTCTGTGATTTTAAATACACCACCATACTCTGCTATATCCTGCCCCATGAGCACCAGGTTGTGATGCTTGTGCATAGCCAGGCGCAAGCCATCTGAAATGGCATCAATAAAACGCTTACTGCTTTTATTTCCGTTTGCAACGATGGGGGCAGCCTCAAAGGGAGCATACATATCTTTTAATTCCAATGCGGTATCAGGAGCCGGAAGCGTTTCTGCAAAAGCGATTTCCAGGCCCTGCTCAATTTCCTTACGAACGGCTGCACGATATTCTTCCACCATTTTCTCCGTAAGCACACCTTCTTCCAGCAGGTAGCGCTCAAAATTATTCAGCGGATCTTTCTTCCCCCAGATTTCAAACAACTCTTTGGGAACGTATTTGGTTCCTGATGCTTCCTCATGTCCACGCATACGGAAGGTCATGAGCTCCAGCAATACCGGTCTCGGTTTTTTGCGAATGGCTGCAGCTACTGTTTTTACTGCATCATACACCTCCAGTACATTATTTCCATCCACTTGTATGGCTTCCATACCGTAGCCAATACCTTTATCTATAAATTGTTTGCAACGGAACTGCTCGTTGCTAGGGGTGGACAATCCATACCCGTTATTTTCGATAGCAAAGATTACCGGAAGATTCCAAACGGCTGCTACATTTAAGGACTCATGAAAATCACCTTCGCTTGCGCCACCATCACCGCTGTATACCAGCGTGACTTTATTATTTTCCTTTAAGAGGTTACCCAACGCGATTCCATCTGCTACTCCCAATTGAGCACCCAGGTGTGAAATCATTCCAATGATTTTATACTCCTGTGTACCAAAATGAAAAGAGCGGTCACGGCCTTTGGTGAAGCCACCCGGTTTGCCTTGAAATTGCGAAAATAGGCGGTTTAATGGAATTTCTCGGGAGGTAAACACACCCAAATTCCGGTGCATGGGTAAAATGTATTCGTCTTTCTCCAGGGCCATAGCAGCCCCTACCGATCCAGCTTCCTGCCCTATTCCACTAAACCATTTGGATATTTTCCCCTGACGAAGCAGGAGTAACATCTTTTCTTCTATCATACGGGGTTTTAAAACTCCTTTATACAAAGCGATTAATGTATCATCCTTGTATTTTTTGCGGTCATAGCGAATAGGTGTTTCAGCTAATATCATAAGCAGGATACAAATGGTTAGAGAACAAAAATATCAAAATAAGACAAGGTCTTTATAATTATTTGTAATTTTGCTTCCACCTTCGCTAAAGCTTCGGCGGACGCAGTCAAAAAGATCATTCTTTGTTCATACTAATTTAAAGAAGTGTTAAGGTTGATTTTCTTTTTTTAGGTAACCATTTGCAAATGGTCTGAAAAATGAATTATTAAATTTATCCTTAAAAACAAATATCATGATACAGCACATCATTACATATGTTTTATTAGCGCTTGCTTCGGGCTATGTTGTGTATCGCAGCTATGAAAATGTGAAGAAGCATAGAGCCTGTGATAAGTGTGAATTGATGAAAGCAGCCAAACTACCGAAGAATATTACCAGCTAAACATTTCCTTTATCATCGATTTCCCCCAGCTGTTTTTTCCATAATCCTTTTGCAATTTCACCCTTAATTCGGCGGATGTATATATCTTATTTTTTCCCTTTTTGGGAATTACCTGTTGCATCTGTGTAGGCGATGTTTCCACACTTTTTGCAAAATAAATGACGCCCCCATCTTCTGTTGCTAATCCTAAAATGGCTCCCGGCAATCCACAAAAACTTTCAGGCCCTATGGATGGAATAATTTCATTGGTATACCAGGCATAAATAGGTGTTGAATCATTCATGTACCAAATGGCTTTCCGGCAGCTATATCCTGCGATGGTACGCTTACTGGCTGTGATCTTCCATTCCCTTTTAGGAATACTGTCTTCCAGGTACATCTTTTCTTCCCATAATGTTTTTATGGATAGCTGTTTGTTCGTTTTAAAATTTTCATACACGGTATTCTTGCTCGTTGTCCAGCTAAAGCTCTCCCGTAAATCACTATCCTGTGGCTTAAAAACAGAGAGGGAATCATTAAAGTAAAGCTCGAATACATCTACCTTATTCTTATTCTCTTCTTTTATCCAATCCTTCACCATGTCATCATCCTTAAACTTTTTAAAGAGATTGGTCTTGCGTTCATAGGTTATTTTCCCCTGCGTAATTTGCGCATCCAGCTGTATCCAGCTTAATAGCGCTAAGAAGGTGATCAGACTATATCGCTTAAAAGTCGTCATTATACTTTGTTTTACTGTTGTTAAACTTATAGGTTAGCTGCACTAAAAAATACCGCGTAATGATATTTGTTTTGGTGTCGGTGATAACATTGTCCAGCACCGTCCGTTCATTGCTGATGTTCTTGTTCAACAAGTCGTTGCCAATAATGGAAAGAATGAGGTTTTCTGTTTTCAGGAATGTCTTGCCAATACGTGCGTTCCACAATACATAATTGATGTTATAGCCTGGTGCACGGTTGCTGTTAACAACATATTTTGCATCTGTTTCTATTTCAAATTTGAATGGAAGTTTCAAAAACAAATAGGCCGAATATTCATGACGATAATAAGGTTTGTTGCTGGCCAAGTTCAGTGAGGAAGAAGGAACATTGTAACTGTAACTATAATTCAGCCTGAAGTTGAGCGTATCCAAATTAAGTGATAGTCCTAAACCGGCATTGGTTCCAGCTGTTTTTGTGATATTCGTTTGGTTGTTAATGAAGTTGGTATTCTTCTGATAACTTGCATTAGCACTCGGATCAATCGTAAACATTTTATTTTTAAACGGAATACCGCCCCATATAGCAAAATTAGCTGTATAATTTCCATCAACATTCACGGTTTGTATGAATGCCCTGCCTGTTTCGTCATACGTAATTGAATTTGTAAAATCCTTGTTGATGGCCGAGAAATTTAAGTCAAATCCCAAATACCTTCCGTTTGACGGCTTAAACATGTTGTAAAACATGCTAATCGCATTGTTGTAGGACGGTTTTAAGTCGGGGTTACCAGTTTTTACCTGCAATGGATTGCTGTTATCCGGTATAGGTTGCAACTGGTCAATAGTGGGTTGATTAGAACTGGTGTTGTATCTAAAATTGAAACGCGCACCATCACCTATGTTCCAGTAATAATTTAAAAAGGGAAGCAATGTATTAACGGAGTATACAAATTTTTGATCGTTGATGAGGTTGGTATTGGTAAACGAGATGTTCCGGGCACGGGCTCCTACAAATAAACTTCGCTTTTTTGTTTCATATACAAATGAACTCCCCACCGTTTGCATACTGCGGCGGTTCTCAAAGCTATTTGTCAGCAATGGGTTGATAAGGGTATAATCTCCATTCTGAAAGTCCTTCGTCGTTTTGGATTGTTTGGAAAAATTGTAATTGAAATTATATTCCAGTGTCAGCTTTATTTTCTTCGTGATGGGTTCTGTAAAGCCAACAAGCGCTGTATGCGTTTGATTCGTTGCGTCATTGTTCTTTTTCTGATTGATGTCTTTCAAGGTATCCGTGCCAAAATTTAAGGATTTTAAATCGCCTTTTGATTCACTTCCTACAAGTACGTAATTATAATTGACTCTTAGTTTACGATCCTTTTTCATAAACTTTTTGGTTAAGCGAACGTAGGTGTTCAGGTTATATCCGGAGGCTGTTGAAGAATTGGATACATCCGTTTGTCGAGCCAATGAGTCTTTCATGGTATAAAAGGAAGTCAGGCTTCGGTTGCTTCCTTCATTGCTGTTGAGTTTTAATTTGGGTTCAATTTCAAGTTCCGTGAGTGAATCAATTGTTTGCGTAAGCTTCACATTGATTGCATGCGATTCCGTATTTTGAATATCCCTGCTTTCCACGGCGGTAGTATAGCTGGTATCACTTAAAAAGTATTGAGATCGTGCCGAGCTGGTAGCCGTCATTTTCTTTGACCCAAATGTATAATTTGCATTCAGTTTTGTCTTTTTACCTAGTCTATCATTGTAGTATATCCCGGCTCTCAGGTTTCGTGGTATCCCGGTTTGTTCATTGGGGCCTGTCCAGGTGAAGTTTTCCTCATTAAACTGGTATTGATTTTCGTTATCCAGTCCGTATTTATAGATATCACCATATCCTACATTTGTTTTGGGAGTATTGGCGCCTAAGCCAAACACCGAAATTTTTTGTGAGCCTTTGAATTTATTGGCAAATACTTCTTCCTCGTAAAATTTTTGAAAATCGCTGGCAGCGCTGGCCTTTCCAAAGTATCCTTTCTTTGCGTCGTCTTTTAATTTAAGATTCATAATCTGCAAATTTTCGCCTGCGTTGTTCTCATCCTTTTTTTCGTATACCTGTACAGACTCGACCGAATTTGCGCCCAGGTTGCGGGTGGCAATAGTAGGGTCGGTTCCAAAAAACTCGTCTCCATCCACCAGCACCTGATCAACGGCCTTTCCTCCTGTCGTAATTTTTCCATTTTGATCCACCTTTATTCCCGGAAGTTTTTTTAAGAGGTCCTCAACGGTAGCATTGGGTTTTACTTTAAAAGAATCGGCGCTGTATACCAGTGTATCGCCTTTGTAATAGACCGGATCTTTAAAGGCATAAATTATAACTTCCTGTAGGTCTTTATTTTTGGGAGGAAGTACAACGGTGCCCATATTAAAGACCTTATTCTCCTGGCTACCAACGATATAAAATGACTGATCACCGAATAGAGGATTGGAAACGATGAGCTCTACTGTATCAATTTTCAACTGAGGAAAAGAAAAATCTCCTTTTTCATTGGAACGGGTAAACGCTATCAATACGGAATCCTTCAACCTAACAGCCATTGCGACACTATTGGGTAAGGGCTTTTTGGATGTTGTGTCCTGTACGCTTCCGCTAATGGACATGTACTGAGAAAAGGATGAGCTTGATAAGAGCAGACAAATAGCAAAAAGTAGCTGTTTATGCATAAAGTAATACAGTTGAGAGATTTACTAAACAAGAAGCATAAAAGTAGAACACTTACCGGTAACAATTGTCTTAAATAATCCTAAAACATTCTTAATTGATAACCAGTCGAACGGAGGATTGGTAGAAATAGTATAGAAACAAAAAAAAGGAACATCCAATGAAGATGTTCCTTTTTTTATGTGTAAAAGCAAGGATTATTTTCCTTTTTTACCTTTTCCTTTTGATGCCTCTGCAGCTTCAGTAGAATCAGCAATTCTTTTTGCTTCAGCTTCTTTAGCAGCGTTGATCGCGTTTAAAGAATCTTGTGCTTGTTGTGCTTTTGCAGCTTCTTCAGCTACTTTAGCAGCTTCAACAGAAGCGATAGAATCTTGAGTTGCTTTTTCTTTTGCAGCTTTTTCTTCAGCTGAAGGTCCGCA
>DASRRA010000281.1:0-2628 GCA_035696085.1 Bacteroidia bacterium
AAAATTGTGATGTCAATTTTGGGTGACAACAATCACGATAGCCGTTGAGGACCATCATTTAAAATACATACTATCATAAATATCTTTAAGGCTCTTGAAAGAGTGTTTGTAATTAACGGTTTCAGCCTGTTGATATGCTGCAATAGGGGTATTGATACGGATGAATCTGTGATCACAAATAACATAGTAAGCACATAGACAGAACAGGCAAAGGAGATAACCTGTTCAAGATTAAAAAAAGTATTTACAATTAAAACCAAAAAAAATGACAACTAAGTCAATTCCGGTTAACCCGAAACAGACAGGTCTGTCTACCGGAAAAACTAAAACAGCGCTTCAATCCGGGGACAAAATGAAAGCCCTGGTTTATTTTGGGCCTGGTAAAAAATCATGGGAAGAAAAACCAAAACCATTGATCAGTCAACCAACCGATGCGCTTGTAAAAATTCTGAAAACAACTATATGCGGAACGGATCTTCACATTATGAAGGGTGATGTGCCGGAAGTTTCTGCTGGGAGGATCATCGGTCATGAAGGAGTTGGTATTGTTGAAGAAGTTGGAACTGGTGTAAGCAATTTTAAAAAAGGCGATCATGTTTTGATCTCATGCATTACCTCCTGCGGCAAGTGCGATTATTGTAAACGTGGAATGTATTCACATTGTGAAAATGGCGGATGGATACTCGGTCATTTGATCGATGGCACACAAGCAGAATATGTACGCATACCTTATGCAGATAACAGTTTATACCACATACCAGCCGGAAGCGATGAAGAAGCGTTGGTAATGCTTAGCGATATTTTGCCAACCGGATTTGAATGTGGTGTACTCAATGGAAAAGTACAGCCGGGAAATACAGTGGTCATAGTAGGCTCCGGTCCGATCGGGTTAGCTGCATTACTTACTGCACAGTTTTATTCACCTGCAGAAATTATAATGATAGACCCGGATGATAACCGCCTTGCAACTGCAAAAAAATTTGGCGCTACACAGATCATTAATAACAGTAAAGAAAATGCCATTGAAAAAGTAAAACAGCTCACCAATAATAAAGGTGCCGACACTGTTATAGAAGCTGTAGGCATTCCGGCAACATTTGAGTTATGCCAATCACTTGTTGGGCCTGGTGGAACTATCGCCAATATCGGGGTGCATGGTAAAAGCGTAGAGCTGCACCTGGAAAAATTATGGGCACATAATATTACGATCACAACACGGTTGGTAGATACTGTTACTACACCTATGTTGCTTAAGACAATTCAATCTAAAAAATTAGATTCAAAACAATTGATCACGCATCATTTTAAATTAAGTGATATTATCAGTGCTTATGATACATTTCAAAATGCAGCGAGAGAAAAGGCATTGAAAGTTATTTTGACTAATGAATAGATCCTTTTGCTATCCTTACGGGGTCTTGCTGTGGCGCACTGTGTAAATACAAGTGTGACGAAGGCAGACCCGTGGCGAACTGAGAACGGGAAGAGACTCGTCTGGAAAGAAATATTCAATTTGAAAAAAAGTTTTCTTTTTAATAATTATCTAAAATATTTTTAATTCCACTAGAGGTTGCCAACGTTCCAAAAAGGAAGTACTCTGATTCTTTAATTCTACCATTTTCAAATTTAGTAATAACGATGTCATCATCGTTGAAGCCTTTTTGTGTCAGATAGTTTTTTAGATTTCCGCTCAAATTAAATTTCTTCATTTCAAAAGCCCCATTTTTTTTCCATTTCCCATTTTTTATATAAAATTCAACTTTGACAACGTCTCTATTTGGGTACAAAACAAAATTTCTCAATAGAACCTTTTGCCCTGATTCGTTTGATTCAATAATATAAAACTCAGAATCTTTTGGAAATGGGGAAAATGCTGTCAGGAATTCATACCTAATTGAATTCTTATTAATGGTTTCTAAGGTGTTAATATTTAAATAAGCCTTAAATGCTAATAATCTATTCTCGTAAAAAGATTTCTTGGTAGTATCTGTTGATGATTCCAATTGTCTTTCCAAAGAAAAAAAGGTAGCCTTATTCCAATTTTTAAACAAGGAATCAGTTTGAGATTGCTCCAACTTATAATTGGAGTTATTCATTGAACAGAACAATAAAATGTAGAATGGTATTGAAAAAATGGTAAGCATAAAGGTTAAGATTTATTTCTTTCTGTCATGGATTTTGTCCGGAATAAAATTACAAGAATAAAAAATGATGTTGATAGACCCTCGACAACGAAAAATGTTAAAAACATTCTGTTTACGCAATTTCTTTAATACGATTTATAAGCAACGTAATTCCAAGCCCTAATACAGCGATCACAGCAAATGAATATTGCAATCCTGCCAGTTGAGCAATATAGCCGATAAGCGGTGGGCCCATTAAAAATCCAAAGAAGCCAATACCGGAAACTGTAGCAATAGCAATACCGCTTGCTACTTCTTTTACTTTTCCTGCAGTGCTAAACATTAATGGAATGATGCTGCTCACACCAAAACCAACAATTAAAAAACCAATTGTTGCTGTTATTAATGTTGGAAACAATACAGCGATCATCATACCTGCAAAGATCAGTACGCCACTAAGCTGAACCATTTTTTTACGACCAAACTTCAAGGCAAGTGAATCACC
>DASRRA010000282.1:0-9976 GCA_035696085.1 Bacteroidia bacterium
TTAATTCCAAATGTGTAAGTACGTGCCTGAGGTACGGAGTTACGATCAACACCTGGTGTTATATTGCTGTTTCCGTTGGCGGAGATTTCCGGATCTGAACCGGTATATTTTGTTAGCGTGTAAAGGTTGCTCACTTGCACATACAGTCTTAAAGAAGCAATCTTATATTTGCTTAATAATTCAGATTTGAATTTATAACCCAATGCAAGCGTTTTGAATTTTAAGAAATCTCCTTTTTCTACATTTTCAGAAATAGGAAATGCAGATCCGTTAGAGATGTTATCACCATATACAACTCTTGGTATATCCGTTTTCTGACCTTCGTAAGTCCAGCGATTCATTACTTCCTCACTGTTGTTCCAGGAACGTTGATCACGCAATCCTGCCTTGGTTCCATTGTAAATGTAATTTCCTCCGGAGAACGTAATTCCAAGTGTCAGGTCGAGCACTTCTTTAAATGTAAACGTGTTGTTAAATCCTCCAAACCATTTTGGAATGGAATTTCCGATGATGACAGCATCTTCACCTGAGATAGCTGGTGCAGGAGCTCCATCCATAAATGTCCATTTACTTTGTCCTGCTGCAACAACCGGGTTGTATTGCACCCAATCTCCATTTTTATTGACAAATATGCGACGCCCGTTGTCCGGATTAACCCCCATTGTTTTAACGGCATAAATACATCCTACTGAATAACCCACACGTGTAATGTTTGTTTTTTCAAGAGAAGAAGTTGTTCCAATAATATCTGCATTACCTGCTGCTAAAGCCGTTACATTATTAGCAATGTAGGAGTAGTTGATATTACTTGACCAAAAGAAATTCTTTTTATCAATATTTGCAGAAGTTAAACTGATTTCCACACCTTTGTTGTACATGGAACCAACATTTTGAAGAATGCCGTTGCCAGGTATACCTTTAGAAGGTGCTTGCGGTGAATTCAACACCAATCCGTTGATGTTGTTTTTGAAATAACCAAGTTCAAATTGTAAACGATCTTTTAAGAAATTCATTTCCAATCCAAGATCGAATTTAGTACTGGTTTCCCATTTAAGTGTTGGGTTACCTGCTTGTACAAAAGTGATGGTATTTACATCGCCGTATAAATCGGAATTGTAGAGATTATAAGAACCATAATTTGGAATACCAATATTTCCAACTTTACCATAACTTGCTCTCACTTTAAAGCTATTCACGTATTTACTCATTTTCCAATTTTTGTAAAAATCTTCTTGTGAAACTGTCCAGCCAATAGAGCCTCCTCCGAAATTTCCAAATTTATTTCCTTTGGATAAACCGGAGAAACCGTCTCTTCTCAAAGAAGCAGTAAGGAAATATTTTTTACTGAAATCATAAGTAACTCTTCCGAAATAGGATAGAAAGACATTCCCTTCCTGAAAATTGATTCCTGTTGGAGGGTTGGTAGTTAGGTAATTTCCCTGATACGTTTGAAAGAAATCATCCGCGATGTTTTGTCTGGAACCTCCCCATCTGTCTGTTTTTGAAAACAATTCCTCAATACCACCCAATACAGAAATACTGTGCTTTTCTGTCAATTGTTTTTGATAGAACAACGTATTAGTCCAGCCTGTTCTGGTGTATTTTGAATTCACATTGCTAACCGATCCGTTGACATTAAATCCATCCCCATGTTTGTTGGATAAGTAGGAGATTCCTTCCAATGCATTTAAATCAACAAGGTAAGCGGTTCTGAATGTAAGTCCTTTTACAACCTGCAATTCCCCGTAAATGTTTGCTAAGGTATGATCTGCTTCTGCTGAAAAGTGATTTAAATTCACCAAAGCCAATGGGTTGTAATTTGTAAACAATACTTTGTTTGCGCCTGATCCCAATGCATTTCCGGTAGTAATATTATATCCGGTAGGGTTGGTAGCATCATACGCAGCGACGTTTGGAGCAGATTGAATGGCCAATCGTCCTATACCTGCAATGGTAAAACCTTCGCCAGGTAAAGAGCCGGTGTTCGGCGCCAGGTTGTAGCTTTTCGTGTAACTCATATTTGCACCAACTTTGATATGTTGTGTGACTTTCTGATCGATATTAAATCGTACTGCAGCACGCTTAAATTCATTTTCTGCAATAAAACCATCTTGTTTGGTATAGCCCAATGAAAAATAATAAGACGTTTCTTGTGTAGCGCCGGCAATGCTGATGCTGTTATTATGTGCAAGCCCGGTTCTGTAGGTATGATCGTACCAACGTGTATCAATCATTTTTCCATCCGGATTGTAGGAAGGGAAAAATAACTCACCCAAATTGGCATTGCGAGCCGCTTCATTTTTAATGGTCATGTATTGATCGGCATTTAAGAGTTTGGGAAGATTGAAAGCTTGTGTAACTCCCACCCAGGAATTGTAACTAACTTTTGCTTTGCCTTCTTTTCCTCTTTTCGTAGTAATGATCATGACTCCGTTTGCAGCTCTGGAGCCATAAATGGCAGTTGCAGATGCATCTTTTAAAATGTCGATGGATTCAATATCATCGGGGTTGATGTCACCCAACGGGTTACTGGAAGATGAATTCGTTGAAAGGTTTCCGGTTGACATCGGAATACCATCCAATACAATAAGTGGATACGAACTACTGGTAATGGAATTGTATCCGCGAACACGAATAACAGGAGGGTTGTTCAACACACCATTCGGCATGGTGATATTCACCCCGGTTGCTTTTCCGGCGAGCCCCTGATCAAAACTTTGAACAGGTAGATCGCGGATGGCAGAACCTTTAATGGTTGCGATAGCACCTGTTACTTCTTTTTTGTTTTGAACCACATAACCAACCGAAACAACTTCACCTAATTGTTTGCGATCGAGTTCAAGTGCGATATCAATGGTCTGTCGCCCGTTGATAAGAACATTTTGGGAAGCATATCCCATAAATGAAAATGTAAGAGATTTGGTGTCGGGTGGAACGGAGATGGAATAATGTCCATCTAAATCTGTCTGGACGCCTGTAGTTGTGCCTGTAATTTGTACAATGGCTCCGGGTATGGTCTGTTTGTCGTCATTCGATCTGACCTTTCCCGTGATGGTAACATTCTGTGCGATGCTATAGGCAATAGAGCATGCAATTAGGCACAGTGTCCCAATGGTTTTCTTTTTAATCATAGTAGCAGCTATTAAATTAAATAGTATGAAAAATTATCGGGGATGATATTTTAGTTGAGGGGGGATGTAGAGTTTATGGGCGCATCGTTTATAAGATTTAGTGTTAATAATTCGTTTAAGGATTATTACTACGCCCACTAAATCAATGACAATTGCATGTAGAAAAAAATCCGCGTGCAATGATAGGTTTAAAATTTTAACATTTTCATTTTTTCATTTTAATTTTTTTTAACAGTTTAGGAATAATTCATAATGATTTAATTTGTATTATATCGCGATCAATTGTATAAGAACAGCTTTAGTGGAATAATATTTTGGAATAATTTATAATTTTAAAAATAGGGGTGGGAACTATGAATTGCAGGAATGTACAGGTTGGAATATAATGAAATAAAAAAAACGGCTATCATTAACAATGATAGCCGTTTTTTAATTTACCTTTCTTTTACTTTATTTTGATGACCGGCTTCATACTATAGCTGCCGTTGCCTTTTTCAATAATGGATTTATCCACATCAAAGTCTAATAAAATGTTGAAAGTTTGACCTCCAAGAATGTCTCTGTGTACATTTATTTTTAATCCCGATTGTTCACCACTCGGAATTTTCAAATCATGAATAACAGAGTCTTTTGTCATTAAGGTAGAATTGGGTCCAAGTACAAATCGGATTTGACTCACTTTACCGGTTGGAACAATTGTACTGTCTACGATGGTTGTGTCAATTCCATTTTGCAAATCCAATAAATTGTAGATGCCTTTGTTGGTCGGTAAATCAATCCAACCATCGTTACTTGTACTGTCATCTGCTATATGAATTCTTACTTGTTTCAAATCAATATTCACTTGCAAATAATCTCCAGGAGCATCGGTCAGGTTAATTTTCACTGCACCTGTCTCAGCTGAGCGCGGAGATGGGTCGGAGATTGAATCCTTTTTACATGAAGGTAAAAAGAATAACGAACAACCGGTTAATAACACTGTAATTACAATAGCACTTTTCTTTTTCATTGGTTATCTGTATTTGGGGATTAGTTAATAATTAATAGGTTATAACAATAATCTTATCAGGGCATAATAGAAATCCTCCATTTGCTGTTCCATCGTCAAAATTTTCGTTGATGGTCGTTAACACATCAGAAATTTGCGCTGGTGTATACGCAGAAGGGCATCCGCCTAATACTTTATTCGCTTCTGTTAAAAGGTCGGCAACTTTCATTCCTTTAAATGTTCCACTTCCGATAATAAGGTTACCAAGTGCAGCCGATGAGGAGCTGAATTTTGGATCATATTTATCAAATTGAACAGCTAAGGTTAATGTAACCAGTTGGCTGGCTAAATTATTTTTTAAAGTTGTTGGATTCGTATAGTTAGCTGTTAACACTGCAGGTGTTCCGCCAGCTGGAAGGTAATCTGTAATTGCCTGAGCAGTGGTAAGTGTAATTGTATAATTACAACCTACGGTTAATCCGTTTGGAAATGCAGCAGCAAAATTTGTATGTAAGTATTTACCCGGATTGTTGCCATTTGGAGGTGCTCCCCATCCTCCTTGGGTTTGTGTTCTAAAACCTCCACAAGGTAAGGTGTCAGCTGGAGTTTTTGGATCTTCTTCTTTGATTACAACATGGTCTGATCCCTTGTCGACTCTTCCTTTAATACCAGGTAAAATTTCTTCTTTTGTACATCCATTTAATGTAAAAAGTACTGCGGCGCAAATGGAAATTCCTAAAATAAGTCCTTTCCCTGCTTTCAACTGTAATGATTTTAGTTCCATGTAAGTTTAAGTTTTTAGTTATATCAATCTAGTAGCTAAATTAAGACATTTGGTTGCACGGGTAAACAGGAAAGAAGCTTAAAAGGATCAAAAATCGACGTTCTGGCAAATTGTATCGACGTTTTGAAAATCTTTTGTAAAATGGCTAAAATGTGCGTAAAACACAGTTTAAGTAGTTGAAGTAAAAAATAGTCAGAAATCGACGTTTTGCCAAATTGTATCGACGTTTGATGAATCTTTTATAAAAACTACACTAAATGAATCGACCAGATTTAACAAAAATAGCGGGGTTTAGAAGATTTGGAATTTTTTGCGTGCAACTCATTACGAGAATTGCGCATCTGGACATTCAATTAATTATTTACTAACCTATTAATAAGTGAAGAATGAAAACAAGAAGAACGATTATGTGTGGAATGGTAGTGATGACCGTATTAGGTTTTGTTGCATGCCAAAAACAAGGTGAAAAGCCAGTGAGTATCGCTAAAGAAATCGGGAACGAAACTGTTTCTCCTGAAACTGCCGGTGGAAGCGGAACTCCAAGTGGTACACATTACGAATTAAACATCATTGGTGTGCCAAAAGGAAAGAGTGCGGATATGACTAGTCCGGGACACCGTATTTTTGTAAGCCTTACCGGTAATACAAAAATTATGTTGAACCAGGGAAGTGATTTTGTGGTGCTTGATGGAAACGGTACAGATGGAACAGCATCTTTTCAACTTCCTAACCCTGACCCAACCAACTCCGGAACTACACGTTATTCGGTTTATGCACGTGCTGTTGGTAAACCAGGTGGAACAGCAAGTATGTCAACTTGTGCAACCGATCCATTAACCGGTACGGTTGTTTGCAGCAACTTAACCTATGTTGCAGTTAAAGGAACAAAATTCCAAAATGTATCCGCAGAGTTGTTGTATATCTATGCTGATTTGGATAATGATGGAACAGCTGAGCGCTATCCATTATTCGACAGCAGATTACAAGATTACTTCTGGAATTATGACAATAATGGGTTAAAGGTATTGCAGTTGCGTTTTTATTATCAATCTACAACTGTTCACTAACAGTAATTTAGTGTAAAATGGAGGAAAAAGGACGATTTCGATCGTCCTTTTTTATTTACACAGATGACGTAATCTGCTATAACCTAACCTCTTTTTTAACGTATATTAAAAAGGGCAAAAAAATAATTTTTGATTCGTTTGAAACCGTATCAAATTTCCCCCTTTTTTTTATCAAAAAAATAATTCCTCGTTTAACAGTAATAGCAAAGTGAAATGTATATTTGCTGCATTAACGGATTCCAATTGGTTGCGGTTACTATAATTGTGTAGGGTTGATTTTATTAATCATTGCAATAATTTATCTTAATGGGAACTTTTAGAATAACCGTATTAGCTACTTTATTTTCAATTTTCATTAGTACTTCTCTTTATTCCCAAACGCCTGGTTCTGTTGTAAAATATCCGACGGCTGCAGGAAGAACTGTACTTGATCCGAATTATGATGGATATGTATCGACTTCTTCGTCCGGTTTTGTAACAAATGATGAATCGGAAAGTGAAATTCCTTATGTCGAGATCCCGGGTCTTATCTCAGAGCCGATAAGTGATCCATTGGCTGGTCCCAATTGTTCTTTCGTTGATATTGTTACTTCTACGGATGAGTCAAGTGTATATACTTACCTGGATGCCAACAACAATTATTTGTTCCGGTTCAGAATGGGAGGCATCGCACCCAATTCAAAAGGCTATTCTATTCTTATCGATACCGATCAGAAGCTAGGCTTCTCCGGGGCTAATGCCGACCCCAATGCTGTTTCCGGGAACCCCGGATTTGAAATTGAGATATCCCTCCAAACCAATTTCGGTGTTTATTTATATGATGTAGACGGCCTTACCGCAGGTGTTCAAAAGGGATCTGCATTACCATACGCCGATTACTGTATGAAATCGGTTGCATTGACTACGAATTGCAGTGATGCAGATTATTTTTATGATTTCTATATTCCCTTTTCCATGATTACCACTTATTTTCCTAGCATTTCCACGTCAACCCCATTGCGATTGGCTGCAACAACCGTTATGAGCCCGACGGGTGCCATCGGAGGAACCTGTGCCGATATTGGCGGAGTAGGAAGCGGTACAAATACGGATGTATTATGGACAAACGTAATTAACAATTATACACCCACTGCCACAAACAATTTATCCACGTTAAAAGATCGCTCAACCTGTCCTGGAATTAATTCTCCAATTAATACAGGATCAACATCTGTTTCCGGAACCTCGTCCGAAGCAAATGGAACCACGATTAAGGTCTTTAAAAATGGCGTGCAGATCGGTACAACTACTGTGAATGCAGGGACATGGACACTGAGCTCCATTTCCCCCGTACTCGTTTCAACTAACGTAATTAGTGCCACGGCTACCGCTACCGGAAAATCGGAGTCTATTGCCAACTGTAATACCGTTACCGTCGGAGCTTCCTGTACAGCTGCCATTACCTCAGCATCGCATTGTGGTAAAAGTATTCAGGGGCTTGGGATTCCGGGTGCTCTTATTTATGTCTATCAGGGAACCAATACAACAGCTGAAGTGCCCACCTCCGGGACTATATGGACCTCTGGTCAACCAATTACGGCGACTACAGTTCCCAGTTCATTATCGCCTACCACGGATAATTTTCTTCATAAATGCGTGGGGTCTGGTGCAAATACTGCGTGCAATGCTGCCGGTGCAGCCTGCCTCATAGACGGTGCATATCGTATTACACAAAAAAATGGTGTGGAGTGCGAATCCCCTTCTACGTGGATTTGTGTAGGTGCACTTACAGCTACGGCTACGCCTACGATTTCTACTAGCATAACCACGGCTACGACTACTGTTGCAGGTACGGTGCCTGCACCGGATAACGTTGCGGGTGTTGCTGTTTATTTATATAAAAATAATATTCAGGTTGGTACAACAACGACTGCAGCGGCAGGCGCCTGGAGCATAGCTTCCCTGTCCTTTGCTGCTTGTGATGTAGTTAAGGCAATTGCAATCCGAACAGCTACACCATTATGTCCTTCAGCCTATTCAGCCACACAAACAATTGCAAACACTGCTTCAACGGCTCCTGTGATTACAGGATCTTATTGTTCTACTGCTGCTATTACCAGTGTTAGTGGTACATCAACAGAAGCAAATGGAACAACCATTCAAGTCTATGAGAACGGTGTGGCCGAGGGATCAACTACAACTGTTACAAATGGTGCATGGACAGCAAATGTGGGAATTAATATTGCCTTAGGATCAACGATTACCGCCAAAGCAACAAATTCTGCCTCCTGCAAAAGTATCAGTGCCGCTTCAACAGGAATTGTAGCTACTAGTAAAACAACCACGGCTGTTGCTATTTCAGGAACCATTACTGAGGGAAATACAAGTGTAAGTGGTACAGGAACCAATGGAGATGTGATCCGTTTATATATTGACGGTACCTCTGTAGGCGGAACAACAACGGTTGCAGGTGGCACATGGACCATTTCCGGCCTTGCTGCAACGGCGTTATATGCAGGAGGGTCTGTTACAGCAACCGCCCAAGGTGCCGGTAAATGTGAAAGTGATGCTTCTGCTGCAAAAGTGGTGCAATGTATTGTTCCACTAACGAGTCCAACATTAAACCCTATTTCGGTGACCATTTGCAGCGGTCAAACCGTTTCTGCAAAAATTTCTTCTTCTCAAGCGGATGTGATTTATCAGTTTTACAATGGTGCATCTACATCAGGTGGTAGTAAGACAGGTACCGGTGGAACCATCTTTATAAGATCCGCTGCACTGACAGCTTCTACAACACTTACTGTTAAAGCATTAAAACTTTCCCCGGCTGGTTGTGTCGTTACGTTGGTTGCAACAATTGTTGTTACCGTAAATCCTGCGTCTGCGTGTGATAAAGATGGAGACGGAATTAACAACGATATTGACTTGGATACAGATAATGATGGAATACCGAATATCAGTGAAGGAGCGATAACACTTTTATACGACCCAACTGCAGATCTAGACGTGGATGGTTTTGTTGATTATAAGGACAATGATGGATGGTCGCATTGTTGTATTGCCGATCCTGGTTTTCCTGCTTGGACCGATGCAAATACGGATAATATTAATGATAAATTTGACAGAGATGGAGATGGAGTCAGTGACTTTTTGGATTTCGATAGTGATAATGATGGTGTGACGGATACGAAAGAAGCCGGAGGAACAGATACTAATGGAGATGGTGTGATTGATGGGTATGCCGATAGCGATAATGACGGGTTAGCAAATAGCGTTGATTTAACAACCGGCGGGGTTGCATTGGCATTGCCGGACACAGATGGTGATGGAATTAAAAACTACCAGGACCTGGATAGTGATGGCGATGGGATTCCGGATTTGAGAGAAAACAATGGAACTGATTCCAATAACGATGGGAAGGTTGATGCCTTTGCGGATACCGATGGTGATGGATTGGCAAACAGCGTGGATCCTTCAAGTAGTGGTACGCCTATAACAGTACTTAATACCGACAATGTTGGTAATGCCAATTACATGGATCTGGATTCAGACAATGATGGAATTTTTGATTTGAGAGAAGCCGATATTTCGTTACCTGCATCTGATAAAGATGCGAACGGAGACGGAAAACTGGATGTAGTAACAGATGTAAACCTGGATGGATTAGCAGACGCCATGGTAACATCTCCGTTCTCATACCTGGATGTGGACGCTGATGGTGTAAAAGATTACATGGATACCGACTCGGATAATGATGGTAAAAAGGATTATGAAGAAGGATATGATGATGATAACAGTGGAGCTGCATTGAATGATTACATCGCCAGGGGAACGGCAACGGGTAAAGTAGCGTATCAAAATGTAGATGCAAATGGAAATGGATGGCCGAATTTTATGGAAGATGCGGACGCAGATGGAATCCCTAATTTCCTGGATGCGGATAATGTGACTTATTATTTGGATAGCGATAGTGACGGATTGATAGATTTGTTTGATGTCAATTCATCCGGCGCCAATGCAACCAAAC
>DASRRA010000283.1:0-1760 GCA_035696085.1 Bacteroidia bacterium
GAATATTTATTTTCGACTTCATTCAATATGTGAATGATTTCATTGTAATCATAAGTTGTTACAAGGGTCAACCGATAATCTTTAAAATGAGGAAGCCCTCTGAAGTAATTTGTATAGTGTCTGCGCATTTCTACAATTCCCAATCGCTCATTTTTCCAGCTTATGGAGTAATCCAGATGTTCCTTGCACACACGCACCCGGTCGTGAATAGTGGGTGGTGTCAAATGCTCACCTGTTTTGAAATAATGTTTTATTTCATTGAATATCCAGGGGTAACCGATACTTGCTCTGCCAATCATAATCCCATCTACACCATATCGCTCCTTCATCAGCTTTGCTTTTTCAGGAGAATCTATATCACCGTTTCCAAAAATAGGAATTTGAATACGGGGGTTTTTCTTTATTTCACCGATTAATGTCCAGTCGGCATCGCCTTTATACATTTGAGAGCGTGTTCTTCCGTGTATAGTAAGTGCCTTAATTCCGATATCCTGCAAGCGTTCTGCTACTTCGGCGACATTTTTTGTTTTATCATCCCAGCCCAGGCGTGTTTTCACGGTAACCGGGCGATCCGCAATCTTCACAATTTCGGAAGTCATTTGCACCATTTTAGGAATATCCTGTAAAAGAGCAGCACCAGCGCCTTTGCAAGCAACTTGTTTAACCGGGCAACCATAATTGATATCAATTAAATCCGGTTTTGCTGCATTGGCAATAACGCCGGCTTCCCGCATGGAATCAATATCAGATCCGAATAATTGAATACCTATGGGGCGTTCATACTCAAAAATATCGAGTTTTTGGACACTTTTAGCTGCATCGCGAATGAGCCCCTCTGAAGAGATAAACTCAGTATACATCAAATCCGCTCCATTTTTTTTACAGACAGCCCGGAACGGAGGATCACTTACATCTTCCATAGGCGCCAGTAATAAAGGAAAATCCCCCAACACTATGTTACCAATCTTAACCATTATGCGAATGTATTCGAGTATTAAAAATAAATACAGCTATAAAAATGTGTATTGCTGCCTTATTCGTAATTTTACGCAAAATTACCAAAAATAGCGCAAACGAATGCAAAACATTGAAAAAGAAAGATATTCCTGGTTAAAATTAGGTGCAGTAATGCTCTGGATTTTAATATGGGCCTTACCAAATATTTTCGTGAGTGATACCAAAATGAATTTCGACGATGTTTCGAAAGTTCAAATTTTAAAGTTGGGACAGGCAATTGGCGTAATTTTTCTTTTTATTATCCCTTCCGTTGTATTCGCTCAATTCGCCACAAAATCCAAAATGAGTTATTTAGGAATAACAAAACCCTCTGCTTCCAACACAACACTGATTGCAGGCTTGGGGATGGTACTGGCTCTTCCGCTTATCAATGGTTTAGCTCAGTTGAATCAGCAGGTGCATTTTTCAGAGGCTTTTCAGGGGTTAGAAGGATGGATGAAAAATAGTGAAGAAAACGCTAAAAATATCACCGAAGCATTTTTACAAGGAACTGATTTAAGTAGTTTGCTCATCAATTTATTTGTTATCGCATTTATGGCAGCCCTCAGTGAAGAGTTGTTTTTTAGAGGTGTGTTGCAAAATGTATTAATTGATTGTTTTAAAAATAAACATGTGGGCGTTTGGGTAGGTGCAATCATATTCAGTGCATTTCATCTTCAATTTTATGGTTTTCTTCCCCGTATATTAATGGGTGCTTATTTGGGCTATTTATTGGTTTGGACGGGATCATTATGGCCAGGGAT
>DASRRA010000284.1:0-9329 GCA_035696085.1 Bacteroidia bacterium
TACGCGCAGGTAGTAAAAATGACCCGCATGATGCAACAGGGTTAGCGCATTATTTAGAGCACATGCTGTTTAAGGGAACAGATAAATTCGGCTCTAAAGATTATGTTAAAGAAAAAGTAGAGTTGGATAAAATTGAAAACCTGTTTGAAGTCTATAGAAAAACAACAGATGAAGGAAAGCGAAAAGATCTGTATCATCAAATTGATAGTATTTCCGGAGTGGCTTCGGGGTATGCAATTGCGAATGAGTATGATAAGATGACAGCGAGTATTGGGGCTAAGGCAACAAACGCGCATACATCTTTTGAGCAAACCGTTTATGAAAATGATATTCCATCTAATCAACTAGACAATTGGTTAACTATTGAAGCGGAGCGTTTCAGAAATCCTGTATTGCGCTTGTTTCACACTGAGTTGGAAGCGGTGTACGAAGAAAAAAACAGAGGTTTGGATGCTGATGATTGGAAAGTTTTGGAAACATTATTTTTAGATCTATTTCCGAATAATACGTACGGTTCTCAAACAACCATTGGAACAATAGACCATTTGAAGAATCCTTCTTTAACGGAAATAAAAAAATATTATGACAACTATTATGTCCCAAACAATATGGCTATTTGTCTATCTGGTGATTTTGACCCGGATGCAACTATCAAATTAATTGATGAAAAATTTAAAGCCTGGAAATCAAAACCTGTTGGCGTTTATCAACCTTATATTGAGAAAACTATAACTTCCCCTATTATAAGTAATGTAGTAGGACCACAAGCTGAAAATTTAATGATTGGTTATCGTTTTGGAGGAGCCAGTACTGCTGATGCCGATATGGTTTATATGATTGACCAAATTCTATCAAATGGGAAAGCAGGTTTGATTGACTTGAATTTAAATCAACAACAAAAAGTATTAAGTGCCGGTACCTATGCGGAGGGATTAAAAGATTATACAGTTCATATGCTTGTAGGTGAGCCTAAAGCTGGCCAATCGTTGGAACAAGTGAAAGATTTATTACTGGAGCAAATTGAAAAGATAAAAAAAGGTGACTTCCCAGAATGGCTGTTACCTGCCATCATCAACAATTTGAAATTGCAAGAAACGAAACAATTTGAATCAAATGCTAATCGCGCAAATGCATTTGTTGATGCTTTCATTAAAGGTACGGATTGGCAAAAATACGTTAGTGAAATTGATCGTATTTCAAAAATAACAAAACAACAACTTGTTGATTTTGCTAAAAAGAATTATACGAATAACTACGCTGTTGTTTATAAACGAATTGGTGAAGATAAAAACATCCAAAAAGTTACGAAGCCAGTTATTACTCCGGTTCAAGTAAACAGGAATGATCAAAGCCCGTTTTTAAAATCTATAATTTCAAAAACTGTAGCGGATATTCAACCTGTTTTTATTGATTATAATAAAGACATCAAAAAATTCAATATTAAAAATAACATTCAGGTATTGTTTACACCTAATATAGAAAATAAAACATTTGCTATGTTTTATGCTTTTGATATGGGTAGTAATCAAAATAAAAAATTGGAAGTTGCTATCAATTATTTAAAATACCTTGGAACAAAAGAATTAACAGCCGCTCAGGTTCAAGAAGAGTTTTTTAAACTGGGATGTTCATATAGCGTGAGTGCTGAAGAGGACAAAGTTTTAATAAGTGTTGCCGGATTAACAGAAAATATTGAAAAAGCAACACAATTATTGGAAAATCTTTTGGCAAATGCACAACCAAATGATGACGCGTTAAAAGGGTTAGTAGGTGATATTCAAAAGAAGCGAGCCGATGCAAAGCTGGATAAAGGTGAAATTTTAGAAGGAGCACTTCTCAATTATGCTAAATATGGCAAAAATTCTCCATACACAAATAGGCTTTCGGATAGGGAATTAGAGAATTTGACTTCAGCTGAACTTATTTCTATTTTAAATGGATTAACCTCGTATGAACATCATATCCTTTATTATGGAAACAACACGCAGCAAGAATTAACAGCAATGCTTGATAAAGTGCATAAAACCCCAGCATCTTTAAAACCCGTTCCACCTCGTGTTAAGTTTCAAGAAAGAGAAGCCAATACTGATGTTTATGTTGTAGATTATGATATGAAGCAAGCTGAGATTATTCTATTATCAAAAGATGATTTATGTAATTTGGAAACAAGACCTACGGTTCGATTATTTAATGAGTATTTCGGTGCGGGCATGTCTTCAATTGTTTTCCAAGATATGAGGGAATCAAAAGCGTTAGCATACAGTGTATATTGTGGTTACTCGAATGCCGGTAGAAAAGACGACTATAATTATATATTCTCGTATATCGGTACACAAGCTGATAAATTACCAGAAGCAATGGCTGGTATGATGGATTTAATTAACAATTTTCCTGAAGCTCCAGACAATTTTAAAGCAGCTCAAGAATCCGTTTTACAAGGCATTCGTTCGGAACGTATCATAAAAACGGGTATTTTATTCAATTATGAAAGCGCTAAGCGATTAGGTTTTGATCATGATGTTAGAAAAGATATTTATGATAAAATAAATACAATGACTCTTGCAGATATTAAAGCTTTTGAGCAAAAGCATTTAAAAGAGAAACAATACATGGTGTTGGTAATTGGCAAAAAAGATACGTTGGATTTGAAAACGCTTGAGAAATATGGGAAGGTGAGTTTTGTAACATTGGAAGAAATTTTTGGGTATTAATAGTACAATTTAAAGATAACAAACCCCTCGAAAGAAACTCTTCCGAGGGGTTTTATTTAATCCCTAAAAAAACTTTGCAGCTAATTCCTTGCCAGCTCCTCTTCCACTCTATCAATACTGATAAACGTCACTTCCTTGCTACTATCAGCAGATAGATTCAGCGTAATGTGTATTTCCTTTTTCTCTTTTTGCGCATCCGTATAAATAGAGCGGTAATGTATTTTGCCGGCTTTAATTTCTATTAAATCCGTGCTGTGCCAGGTGATGCCCAGTTGAGCGCCCAATTGCTCCATGCTTACATGTGCAGTGCTGTCAATATCAATTCCCAAGCCTTTTACTTTTTTGGAATGGCCTGGTTGTGCATAAAACACCGTGTAGCCATCGTATTGAAATTGCTGTGAACTGTTGTTTCGGAATTTTTTAGAATGCAAACTATCCAGTTCATTGAAAAAGGTGAATGCCTCTTCTTGTGTAAATGGAAATGCTTCTGCAATTTTATGTACGTTACGGTACACCCTGTTTTTTTCAGCAAGCGTTGCCTCGTCTACATGCTCCGCCTTTTTATCCAGCACGGTGCAGGAGATATGTATGAATAGAAAAAAAGATCCTAGCAACAATGTATTTTTCATAGCATAATTTTTATTTACTCTCTGTCAAACGCAAGTCAAATCCGTGAAACGATGATCAGGCGTTTGAACTACCCTTCTTTTATTGGTGCTTGAATGATAAATATTCAAGCATCTTAAATTAACGTAATAAAAAATTTATGATAAAACCATTTTGTCATGGCGTATACATTCTCAAAAAAACTATTCTCTTAATTCGGATAGTAATTCAAAATCAGTTGTCTTAAACGGAATTTTTCCGGAACACCTGCATTCCAATTTTCAGGAACCAATTTCATCTCCAACACGATCACTATCCTTTTCATAAAAATAACGTATAGAATTAATTTTTCTTTTTCAGCTGCCAACTAGTTTTCAACTACCCATTCTTCAAAAGTTGGAAGCAGAAAATATTTGATCTATCTTCTATGGGGAATCGTATCCGTTTATTCTTCATTCAACACGCAGAAATCCATCCCTACTTTGCAGAACGTAGCTTCAAGGCTCGTCACTTAGGCCAAAGCTTTTCATTCTACGCTAAAGCTACGAAGATGAAAAGCGAAGGCCTATTTGGAGTAATTATACTGGAAAATAAAGCGGATGTTTCAATTTATTTTCGACAAATCGGAGAAATGGCCTGTAATTCTTACCAATTAAGGATTATAGTCCATCGAAATCTTGCTTTATTTGTAAGAAAAGAACTACTTATTCGAAATTGTAATCGTTTTTATCTGAGTAAACTCTTCCCCTTCTTCATCCACTCCTCTAATCACTACATCATAATCTGAAAGGTAATTGCTGGAATAAAATTGTATCGTTTGATGACCATCTTTTAACATCACCTCTTCATTCCAATACAAGGTGTTTTTTAATCCGGGTTTGGAAATAGTATAATTGTTTTCTTTTTCAGGTGGTAAGCTCATCATTGGATCATATGTTATGTAATCAACAGAGACTACATCATTTGGTAACGGCAACCCACCTAAGTTTCCTTCCTTGGTTTTTACAATCACCACTCCATTTAATATTTCCTTTCCAAAAACATACTTGGAAGCAATAACATCCACTGAATTTATTTTGGATGGAGGAATGCTCAACAATGCACCATGATCATGAAAAGGAATATTATCAATCAAAATCAATGGATGCTCAAAAAACTCCTTGCTTCTTCTATCCACCAATTGAATTTGTGGTCCTTCCTTTCTGCTCTTAATACGTGTGTAAGGAATTATCTCTTTGAAATAATCAGAAAATAAAGGCAGAGGAACATAATCCTTTAAAAATAGTTTCTCGGTAGTGGATTTGAAGGGATCGGGTACAGTATCAGCATACGTTTTTGATGGAACCCGTTCTTCCCTATAAATATCTGAAACCTGCGCATTTTCATACATTTCATTCATCAACACCCGTTTTGCAGAATCCATTTTAACGGTCCTATAATTTACAGGAGGTAGCTTTTCTGCGAAATCTGCATTCACCAAAATTGTTGCATCAAACTCTGCACATATATAAACGACATGGTTTTCATGTAAATTAGTTAACGAGAAAATAAATAAACCATCTTCATTTGTTCTCACCACATGAAATTGCTTTGCACTATCTATCGTAGAAGCATACACAAAAATATTTCTCAAGGGCTGACCGTTTGATTTGTCCAACACTTTACCGGAAATACTCACGGCGCGGATCTCCGGGTACCAGTTGAGCTTATTGACGGATTTTACAGAAGCACCCGATTGAAAATAGTTTTGTATACCAACAGTTAACGGATCATAACTCCCTTTTTTTACCACGCTTACCGAAACATTCGTATTATCCTTTCCTTTTAGTTCAAGTGTTATTAAACTGTTTGGTAGAAAGGAAGAGTCCGCTGTGCTTACTGTTACTATTTCCTTTCCTTTGTTAAAGCTGCGTGTTGAATCAATTACTGTTTGAATCGCTTCTTTCGCAGGCAGTTCCGGGTTAATGACGGTTAACTCGGTTGTATAAAGCGTATTTGCATCAAAATTACGCATGTACTGTGTATATCCACGCAAATAGTAATTACCCGTGATGACTTCCTCCGGAATTGAAATAACGGTAGAAGCAGCTCCACTTACAACCAATAATTTCTTTTGCAATATGGGTTTGGATCGTTTATCCAGCAATTCAACATAGGCTACTCTGCTGAGTGAATCCTTACTTTCCGGTAGTATACAATTTACTTTCAGTAATATTTGCTCGCCTGCAAAGTAAAGTGTTCTATCGGTCGTTAATACTACTTTTTCCTGCACAAATCGGCTTGTCACATTTGTTTGTGACATACCCACCATCGCATTCATTAAGAACAACAGCGCAACAACTATTTTATTTTTATATCGAAGTTTATTCATTTTTTATTCTTCCCAAAAACTAGGTTTTACCATTGTTCCCAATTTCTCACAGTTAACACATTCTTGATCTAAAAGATACAATCCAGGTGTACTAGCAAAATATAAAGGCCATAAATCAGCCCTTCTAAGCATTTTTTCTACAATGAACTGTTGAGGCGGTCCTACAGAACACTCATCGTAGCGAAATACGATAGGCGGCTTATTCAAAAATATTCTTTTCTCCGATACACCGGCCACCATAAAATACCCTAAAACCGGTCGATCCGGTAGTGTTATATTCTTTAAATTGTTTGTTACCTGATAAGGTTGCGCAGAATATAAATCACCTCCGCTATCTGTGAACTTCTGGAGTTCACTCCAATATTTAAACGTAGCCTCATTCATTTTATATTGGATCACTTTCAAACTGTATCGTATTGTTAATGCTTTGGAATAATTATCCTCGAAATACAATGCATGATGTTTAATTGCTGTTGTATTTAAATCCGTTGTATTCAATAACAATATCTTTAAAATATCAACAGTTCTAAAACAGTTTCTTAATGTATCACCATTATCCGGAATTACATAAACTCCATTTTTATTAATGTAACTTGCAATTGCAAAATCAGTACGGAATTTATAGGTGCATTGTAAACGCCAAAGCAGATAATTGTCTTTGGAATCCATTTCCGCTGTATTCACATAAAACTGATACCCATCTCTTCCGAAAAACAAAGAGGGATCATTCAGATGTTCTACTCGCGCTTCAATCGATTCAATTTTTAATGCTGCTTTCAACTCATCCATTGTTGACTCCACGTGTTCTCCATCTGCTGTTGAAATAAATAATTGATAGCCTCTTCCAGGTATTCCTCTAAATATTGCAGAATCACTTTGATAGACACCCGCTTGCGTCTCCGTTAAATCATATGTATTTCCAACATTGTCTTTTATCTGCACCTTGCAGTTTGGATAAGGCTGTAGTTTTGAACGTTCTTTCACCGCGCCTGATTTTGAAAGTCGAATAACATAGGGCCCTGGTCCATCTGTTACACCGCCATCTATCACCAATAAATTGTCATATTTGTCGATATCCGGAACAAATGATTTTACACAACCTGTTAGACTTATAATCGCTATTAAAAAAATTGCACTAATTCTTTTCATTCTTCTTCGTCATTTAATCTACCCAAAAGCTTGGCTTTTGTTGTACTCCAATCTTTCTGCAATCAATACATTCCTGATCCAGTAATCGATCCCCATAGGATTTATCCGGAAAAAAATAAGGCCACAAGGCAGGATGTCTCCGCAAATAATCATCCAGGTGCTTTACAGGATCCCCCTGAATGGAGCAGGTATCATACCTGTTTTCCAAAGTAGGCGGATGATCTACAAATATTCTTTTTTCTGAATATCCGGCAACTGTAAAATATCCAAGTACCGGTACGTCTGTATGTGTTAAATTGAATATATTATTTTTTACCTGAAAGGGTTGTTGTGAAAACAAATCGCTTTGTCCATCACGCATTTTTTTAATGGCGTTCCAATATTCAAAACTTGATTCATTGATTGCATATTGCTTCACAAATAAACTGTAGCGTATAGTAAGTGCCTTGGTATAATTATCTTCATAGTTTAAAGGAAACCGTTTTACAATTGGCTGTTGCAAATCTTTTGTGCTTAGTAAATAAAAATCCAGTATATCTACATTGCGGTAGCACTCTCTTAAAGTATCTCCTTTGATCACATCATACCGTTTACCATCCGTGTAGTAAGAAGAAATCTCATAATCCACTTTAAATTTATAGGTGCAATCCAATTTCCATAGAAAGAAATTGTCACGTGTTGGTAGCGTTCCTAAATCAACAAAAAACTGGAAACCATCTCTTCCATAATATTTTTGGGGATCTGACCGGTGCTGAAACTCTTCATATAATTTATCAATGGCAACGCTATTCGGCAGCTGTTCTTCTGTTGATTCTATTTCTTCTCCATTGGGTGCAAGAATAGTTAGTTTGTATTTTCGTCCGGGTATTGCTCTGAAACTTGCTGAATCTGTTTTGTACACCCCTGCAGTTTTTTCAGTTAAAGAAAAACTTCCTCCCACATCATCTGTCACCGTTAATTTGCAGCCACTGTACGGATTAAATTTAACCAATTGTTTCAACTGTGAAGATGTGGAAAGCCTAACGGTATAAGGACCGGGACTATCCGTGATCCAGCCGTCCACAACCATTAACTCTCCATACTTTTCAATTTCAGGCGCAAATGATTTTACACAGGAAGTGTAAAATACAACCATTACCATGAAACAAAAAAGTAGACATTTAACCTTCATAACTTCCCAGTTTAAAATTATAAGTCACTGAAAAAATAGGACTTCCGAATATAGACAGCTGATAACCGTTGATCAGCCAGCCTTCTTGCTTAAAATAAATCGAGTATGGATTATCCCTACCCAATAAATTATACACTGAAAAATTCCAGGAGCTGTGTTTGAATTTCCTAGATTTTAAATTCCCCTCCACATTGATGGAAACATCTACACGAAAATAATCCGGTATGCGGTATTCATTTCTTCCCGAATAATGAATAATGGGAATACCTTGCTGATAATACACCGCGGCCGGATAGGTTATTGGTCTACCGGTAGAATAGACAATATTGGAAGACACACTCACACGATGCGACAATTTATAATTAGCAACAATGTTAAACGCATGTGGCTTATCATAATTAGCAGGATATGCTTTTCCAAAATTTATTTTTTCCTCCGACTTGTCTCCATTCACCTGAACAATGGCCCTGGAATAGGTATAACTCACCCAGCCACTCAATTTCCCGTTTAACTTTTTTAGCATGAACTCGGAGCCATAGGAATTTAAGTCGCCTTGCAATACATCAGTTTCAGGCACCTGGTTCACCAATAAATTTGCTCCATCCTTATACTCAACAAGATTCTGTGTTTTTTTGTAATACACTTCCGTTGAAAATTCATACATGTGTTTTTTTAACTCGGAGAAGAATCCTAAAGAGTACTGCTGCCCTTTCATTGGTCTGATGTGATCATCTACCAACTTCCATTTATCGGTCGGCGCAATAGCAATGGTATTACTTAGCATAAAAATATATTGATGCACTTGGCTGAATGATGCTTTCAAGGAAATGAATTCATTGACAGAGAATTTGGTAGATAGTCTGAAATCAGGTGCTGAATAGGATTTTACTTTTGTATTCTTTTCATACTTTACGGTGTCTGTAATATTTTTTATAATGAAAGGTCCATCATTCTGATAGGTATAAGAAGTATGCGGTCCTAAATAGGTATAAAAATTATAGCGAACACCGGCGCTTAAAGAAAAGATGGCAGAAGGTTTCCAATCTTCATTGATATACACACCACTTTCAATTCCTTGTTCTTTATTCAATCGCACCGGTATGACGAGGGAGCCCTCATTTAAAGGTGCATAATTCCCCTGATCCAGTTTATACAATACACTGTTGGCACCTATGTGAATATGGTGTGCTGAATTGGGGTTCAGTGACACACCCACTTTTCCCTCCATGTGCTGCAAATCATAATTAATTTTATACGCACGAATCTCGGAAGCACTGTTGTGTTCATTATAGCTATAGTCGCTATAAATAGCACTCAATTC
>DASRRA010000285.1:0-7016 GCA_035696085.1 Bacteroidia bacterium
AATACCTGCATTACTGGAGGTTTCAATTGGCCATGCACTTATATCCGATGCACTTTATTATGGCCTGGAAAATACTATACAACTTTACTTACGGGAATTAAAGGCTTAATCATATGAAACTATTTTACAGAAAGTTTGGAACAGGCCAGCCAATTGTCATTTTACATGGTTTGTTTGGTCAGAGTGATAACTGGAATACACTTGCTAAGCAAATTTCAGAACAGGGATTTGAAGTGTATACCGTAGATCAACGCAATCATGGCCTGTCTCCGCATAGTAGCACTTGGAACTATAAAGCCATGAGTGATGATATAGAAGAGCTTTTAAATGATCTCATCCTTGAAAACACAATTCTTTTAGGTCATTCCATGGGTGGTAAAACAGCCATGCAATTTGCCTTAAACCATCCCGATATGTTGGATAAGTTAATCGTTGCGGATATGGCGCCTAAGTACTATCCACCCCATCATCAAAGCGTTATTCAAGGTTTGCAGGCGGTGGATTTTAACAAAATAAAAAACCGGAAGGAGGCCGAAGCCGTCTTATCACAATATATCGATGATGCCGGAACCAAACAGTTTCTTCTAAAGAATATTTTTTGGAAAGATGATGGGGTTATGGATTGGCGCTTTAATTTAGATGTGATCCGTAATCAAATTGAAAACATGGGAGAAACCATACAATACGAAGACACTTGCGAGGTTCCAACGCTTTTCATACGTGGTGAGAAATCAACTTATATAGAGGATAGCGATCTGCCGTTCATCAAGGACATTTTTCCCCGAAGCTATGTGGAAACAATTAAAGATGCGGGGCATTGGATAC
Source organism: Bacteroidia bacterium (assembly GCA_035696085.1). GTDB lineage: Bacteria > Bacteroidota > Bacteroidia > 2-12-FULL-35-15 > 2-12-FULL-35-15 > 2-12-FULL-35-15. The sequence continues at coordinate 826 of DASRRA010000285.1, forward strand.
ACGCGGAACAACCTCAGGCATTTTTAAAAGTGGTATTGGATTTTATTAAGTAATAAATAATATACTGTTTCCAGAAAACTTAACCAAGCGCCTTCTAGCCAAAAAAATAAAATAAACGATTAAATCTTGATTTTTATCTTTAAAATAACCACATTTGTAGCAATTAAACTGTAACAACTCCCCATCTTTGATTTCTTTAAGCTTATTGTTTTCCAGGTTTCCAAACTATGTTTTACACTAATCCGTAATAAATAGTGTAAAATAGTGTTATAAACAATTTATGTAGAATAAAATTTGTTTAAATTTTTCTTTAATTAAAGTTAATACACGATTGATAACCAAAATTCCCTAATTTTGCACAGATTTTAGAGAATATCTAACTGAATGCAAATGGTTTGTATTAATAGTTAGAAAAGTGAACATGATATGAAAACAACAAAAGAATTAGTTCTTACGCTCGACTCTCCCGATAGCCCTTTAAAAGAGATGCTTTTAAAGGAAACCATTGCTCAGGAAGCCGGTGAAGAAGTTATCAACTTTGTTACAGAACAGGTAGACCTTTCTAAGGATAAAAGTATCTTTTTGTCATCCAACCGGGCATCGCTTAAAACTAATAGGGACAGCGATATTAGAACCTATATTGATTTGAAAACATTGAACCAGCAAAGTAATTTGAATGGTTATTTCCGCTCTATTAATGAACGATTACCGGATGCAGGAATTTATATCGGTTGCGTAGAAAGTTATACAGAACGTAAAGAGCGTTTCCAAATTGCTTCTCCTGAATCTATCGTAAAAATGATTTGGATCGCTGATTTCTTTGTGAATCGTGTGATGCCGAAATTGTCGTTTACAAAAAATATTTATTCATTTTTCTCCCGTGGTAAATACAATGTGATGTCTAAAGCCGAAATTCTTGGACGCCTTTGTTACTCAGGGTTTGAAATCATTGACCACAAACCTATCAACAACCTGTTATACTTCTCGGTTATTAAAACCAGTGAGCCTAAAAAAGACAAAAATCCTTCTTATGGTTTATTGTTTAAAATGAATCGTGTGAGTAAAGGAGGTAAAATGATCGGTGTGTATAAGGTTCGAACCATGCATCCGTATTCTGAATATTTACAAGATTATGTGGTTCGCCTTAACGGCTACAATGAAGTAGGAAAACCAAATCATGATTTCCGACTAACCAGCTGGGGAAAAATTATTCGCAAGCTTCACCTGGATGAACTGCCACAACTCCTGAATGTATTGAAAGGTGATTTGAATATCGTCGGTGTTCGGCCGATTAGCAAATTTGGCTTCGAATCATTACCTGCCGATTTGCAAAAAGAGAGAATAAAATACAAACCAGGGTGTATACCTCCGAATGTTGCTCTCAAAATGACTGGGTTTGACGGGGTGATAAATGCTGAACGAATTTATTTAAAAGAGATGGAAGGACGCGCATTTGCTACGAACTTCAAATATTTTTGGAAAGCTATATTTAACCTGATTACCAGAAAAAGCAGTAGCGCATAAATATGATGAAGGGAAAACGTTAATAAATTTGACAAGCTTCATTAAATGTCATACTTTTGCGACCCAAACATATTATGCAATGCGCATCCCTATGAGAACATATTTTTATTTTTTTCTGTTTATTTCCACGCTTTTTGTTTCCTGCGTACCACAAAAAAAAGTGGTGTATGTTCAATCTCCCAATGAAAAGGCTGAGTATGAATTTCTTGTTAAAAACAAGAAGAGCCTTCGCATCGAACCATTTGATATGCTGTATATTAGCATTAAAAGTTTGGATCAAGACGGTTATAATTTCTTTCACCAGGAATCAGGCGGAACAATGACCGTTTCAGATGCTTCTCTTTCCATTACAAGCTACACTGTAAGTGATTCCGGAACAATTACACTGCCCATCCTTGGCAGATTAAAACTGCAAGGACAAACATTGGATGAAGCGGCTACTACCATTAAGAATTTTACAAAAAATGTATTAAACAACCCTATTGTAACCGTTCGATTTGCCAATAACTCTGTAACCGTTCTTGGAGAGGTAACAAGACCTGGTACTTATCCGTATTTTAAAGAACAATTGAATATTTTTTATGCATTGGGGCTTGCCGGTGATATCAGTGAATATGGAAATAGAAGAAAAGTAATCCTGATCCGGGAAAAAAATAAGATCATTAATAAGTATGAGTTGGATCTAACTAAAGATGAAATTTTCAAATCCGATTATTATTATTTAAGGCCTAATGACATCCTGTATGTTTCTCCCTTAAAAATTCGTAGATTCGGAATGAAAGAATACCCATTAGCGCTTATCTTATCTGCCGTTACATCTGCATTCCTCATTCTTAATTACTTTAAAAAATAGTTCAACCTTTTACAAATGGACGTTACACAACAACCAATAGCTACCAGCGCTGAGAATTTTTATTATATAAAATCTGCCTTACAAACGGCTAAACGCTTTTGGTATCTCTTCGCTATCTCCGTAATAACATTTGTGGGACTAGCCTATTTCGTTAACTGGTATGTTCAACCTACTTATGAAGTGGGAACTGTTATTTTAATGGAAGAAGGTAAAAACCCGACACCGGATGCTTCTAAAGAATTTATGAAGTCCTTTTCCATTTTCTCGCCAACAAGTGATATTCAAAAGGAAATTTTGAAAATGAAATCTTCCGAATTGATCTTCGAGGTTTTAAAAACAACAAAAGCACAAATTACATACTACGCGAAAAGAGGATTGAAAACACGTGAACTTTATCTGGAATCACCTTTCCGCGTGGAAATGTGTAACGCAAATAGTTCTGAGCCGGTAGGAATTGAATTTCATATCGTTCCTAAATCGGAAAAACGTTTTCAATTAGTCGTTGAAAAAGGAGAAGAACAGGTTCAGATTTTTAGTTACGAAAAAAATAAAGTAAATAATATTACCGGCCCATTCAATGTCAATAAAGAATATGCTTATGGTGACACCATCAAATCGGATTTATATTGCTTTGTGGTAACTTGTGAACAAGATAAGCTGGCTGATTATGATGCGGAATCAAAATTCTATTTTGTTTTCAATGATTTAACTACGCTTTCTTATAGCTATCAAAAAGCCATTCAGATTGAACAAGTTGCAAAAGACATTCAGGCGGCCAGTATTAAAATTAAAGTAAAAAATCCACAAAAAGGGATTGATTTTATTGACGCGCTCACTCATGCCTATCTACAGCATAATTTAGGAAAGAAAAATATAATCGCTCAAAATACCATTGAGTTTTTTGACAAACAATTGGGCATACTTGAGGATTCATTAAAAAGAACAGAAGGAAATTTACAGGAATTCCGTTCCGCTCACCGTGCCGTAGACCTTAGTGCTCAGGCTGACCAGGCAATTAAAGGCGCTGGTGAACTTGAGAATCAACGCGCAGAACTACAAGCAAAAGCAAAATATTATAATTATATCAACGAAAATTTAGAGAGGGACCGCAACGGATCCAGCTTGCTTGTTCCATCTTCTATGGGTATCAACGACAATGTATTGAGTGGTATCTTGGAAGAATACCTTCGTTTGAATAGCGAGCGAAACAATTTGATTCAAAACAAACAAACACAAAGCCCTTATTTTAATACACTAACGATTAAAATCAACAATCAAAAAAATACACTTTCTGAAAATATTAAGTATTTAATCAACACTAACAATATTCAATTGAATGAAGTTGAAAACCGCTTGAGAAAAGAGAATGCACAGATCAGTGCATTACCATCTACTGAAAGAAAATTAGTTGGAATTGAGCGTCAGTATAAATTGAATGATAATATTTATACATACATGTTAGAGAAGAAAGCAGAAGCGCAAGTTGCAAAGGCTTCTAATCTAACAGAAAACGATATCCTGGAGTCTGCACGATTAACACAGCCTGGACCCGTTTCACCAAACAAAGCTATTAACCTGGCTGTTGGTTTTTTTGTAGGATTATTTATTCCTTTTGCTGGTTTTGGAATTCGTTCATTAATGGATGATACCATTTCCAATGAACAAGCGATGCAAGCATTAACAAAGATTCCTTCTATCGGAAAAATATCACATAACAAAGGTAAGAAGCAAAGTGCAGTGTTGATTGATGCACCTAAATCCGCTATTTCCGAATCCATTCGAACGGTCCGAACGAATATCGATTATTTCTTACAAGGTCAACGACATAAAGTAATCTTGTTCACCTCTACCATGTCGGGTGAGGGTAAATCATTTAACTCCTTGAATATTGCACTTAGTTTTTCGTTGCTAAACCGTAAAACCATACTGCTTGACTTTGACTTGCGTAAACCAAATTCCTATCAATCGGAAGTTGTTCCGGAGAAAGAATTAGGATTGAGCTCTTTCTTAAGTGGTGATGCAACCATTGATGAAATTATTGTCCACTCAACCATTCCAAGTTTTGACTTTATCGCTGCCGGACCCACTCCTGCAAATCCGGCTGAATTGATCAGTTCAGAAAAGACAGAAGCCTTAATTAAGCAACTGAAAGAAACCTACGACTATGTTATCATTGATACACCTCCACTAGGTTTGGTAACGGAAGCATTTTTAATGATGCAATATGCTGACTTGAAAATTTTCGTTGCAAGAGAAAAAGTGACTCCGAAGAAACAATTGTCCAACATCATGACCGAAATGGAAAGCAAGAAAATTGAAAACATTTATTGGTTATTAAATGATGTGGATATGAGAGACACCTACTATGGTCAATCTAATTATTACACTCAAGGCTAATCCTTGTTTTTTCCCTAACTAACCACTGAACAAGCTGATGAATGCATCTACTATTTTTAAAAAAATTTTAAATAAAGATGATGCACGCTCATTCAAAGTTGTCAAAAACATCATCGGCTCTCTTGCTGTAAAAGGTATCAGCATTCTCGCTAATATTGCACTTATCCCTTTAACCATCGATTACTTAAGTGATGTAAAGTATGGAATTTGGTTAACCATCAGCTCTACCTTGTCCATGATCAATTTTTTTGACATCGGTTTGGGGCATGGATTGAGAAATAAATTAACAGAGGCCATCACCAAAGGTGAAATGCATAAGGCTAAATCCTATGTTAGTACTGCCTATATTTCCATCACCATCATGTGTGCTGTATTGTTTGGCATTTTCATGATCATTAACTATTTTTTGGATTGGAACGCCTTCTTAAATATTCCAAATAACGTGGATGAGAAAATGAGTGACATTGCAACGATTGTTTTCTCCATGTTTGCCGTCCAATTTATTTTTCAATTGATTAATAGTATCTTATTAAGTACACAACAATCTTATAAAGTTGGACTTTTTAGTATGATTTCGAATGTATTGGCATTGCTTGGTATCTTCATATTAAAATTTTATGTTAAAGAATCGTTGTACTATATTGCATTTATTTTTTCAGCTATTCCCGTATTAACTTATGCTGTTCTTAATATTTATTATTTCAAAACCTCCTTTAAAGACTTCTCTCCAAGCATTAAATTTTTTCGTCGTGATGCCCTGAAAGATGTATTGAATATAGGATTGAAATTTTTTGTTATCCAAATTGCTGTAATGGTATTGATTACAACTAGTAATGTTTTAATCTGCAGATATATGGATCCTTCATTCGTACCACCTTATGCGATTGCATTCCGTTACTTTTCAATCATCACGATGGTTTTCAGCATTATGATGGTTCCTTATTGGTCGGCTTACACAGAGGCTTACATCAAAAAGGATTATGCATGGATCAGGAAAACAATTAAACAAGCGTTGCGCTTATGGGGTGCAGTTGCTGTTGGTGCAGTTGTTATGTTAGCTGTTTCAGGTTTTGTTTACCCCATACTTTCACATAACGATCCGAAAGTTCTTTCAAAAATTGATTTGACTCTTTCATTGTTAATGATGTTATATGTTGTGCTCATTTCTTTTGGAAGTGTGTTCCTGATGTTTTTAAACGGAATTGGTCAAATTAAACTTCAAATGACAATCAACATCATCGGCATGTGTTTATTTTTTCCATTAACGTATCTTTTTGTGAGGGTATTGGGAATGGGACTTCCGGGTATTATGCTTTCTACAATTATTGGTGGTTTTTACGGATATGCAATTGCTCCATTTGAAGTAAGAAGCGTACTTCAAAAACATAAAGACGAAGAAGCTATGAATAAACCATTA
>DASRRA010000286.1:0-1616 GCA_035696085.1 Bacteroidia bacterium
GAGATAAGATGGGAGTTTGTCTTTTGGGTGTTGGTCAGGCATTTAATACGTATGCTGGTATAGAAAAAAGATTGCCAGTATGGATGCGTAATCTTTCACTGGAGTGGCTTTACAGATTTTACCTCGAGCCACAGCGATTATGGAAGCGGTATTTGTTTACCAATTCCTATTTTCTTTGGCTGACGTTCAATTGTATGATTGTCAAGTGGAGTACTAATCTAAGTGGTTCTTATGCGAAGTCTGCTGAAAATATACTTCAGGAAACGGACGAATAAAATAAATTGATGTATGAAAAACTTACTGTTGATTTTTATTTTTTTTCTTATCGCGCACAATGGAATTGCTACAGCATATTATTTTTCTAGTAAGGGAGATGATCGTAATGATGGAAAAAGTGTGGCGGCAGCCTGGAAAAGTTTAGAAAAAATATCGAAAGTTCAACACCTCTTCAGAGCTGGTGATTCTCTTTTATTTGAGTGTGGGAGTGTATTTAAGGGGCAAATCAATGTAGCAACTTCTGGGCTTTATTTAGGAGCCTATGGCTTTGGGGCAAAACCTGTAATCAGCGGATCACTTGAAATACTCGAATGGGTTGAACACGATAGAAATATATGGAAGGCCGAATGCTTAAATTGTACCGAGCCTGCTAATCTCTTCATGAAGAACATTGCTCAAACAGTAGGGCGGTATCCCAACACAGGTTACCTCACAATTTCAGCAACATCAACGGTAGAAACATCCATTACTGATGCGAGCATGCTTTTTAAAGATGGGTATTGGAACGGTGCCGAGATGGTTGTTAGAAGTGGCCGTTGGACAATCGACAACCTTCCTGTAAAAGCGTACAATCATAAAACGTTTACAACTTCTCTGACTTCTTCTTATCCACTTCAGCCCGGCAAAGGTTACTTCTTGCAAAAACATTTAGCAACGTTAGATCAACCAGGTGAGTGGTTTTATCAAGCAAGCACAAAACAGATTTATTTGTATTTGAAGTCGGGCGTAAACCCTAAGAACGAAAAAATACGGGTGAGTGTACTTGATTTTGGGTTAACCATAACAAATGAACAAAATGTGATTATTGAAAATTTAACCTTTGCGCACCAACAACTAGCCGGAGTCATTGTAAAAGGAAGCAAGAATATTAGCCTCCAGCGTATTGATATTTTGAATTCAGGAAAAAATGGACTGGAGATAATTAACTGTGAAAATCCGTGCGTAGAGAACAGCTTTATTACCAACGCTAATAATAATGGAGTTGAATGGCATAATAACACAGGTGGAACTTTTTCATACAATGCGATATCATGCACGGGAATTTATCCGGGTCGAGGCGCTAGCGGTGACGGGACTTACATCGCATTGCGAATTACCTCCGATACGCCAGCGCAAGGAAGTAATTCATTTGAGCATAATACAATTGATAGCACCGGCTATAGCGGTATTGATTTTCGCACCGGTAATACAATCATTAAAAATAACAACATCAGCAATTTCTGTTTGATTAAAGATGATGGTGGGGGGATTTATACCTGGGAGAATACATTTGGAAATACTATAATAGAGAGTAATACAATTTCGAATGGGGTAGGATCGGGGGAGGGGACAATTAACCC
>DASRRA010000287.1:0-6946 GCA_035696085.1 Bacteroidia bacterium
CTGCTTTTTTAGCAGCTTTTTTTGGAGCTGCTTTTTTTGCTACTTTTTTTGCCATGGTTTTTGGTTATTAAATTATTTACTACGAAGTAACGAAAAATTATTAACACATAAAAAATATTTCGACTTTATTTTATTAACACATTTATGTTGAAAAGGCAAAATCATGTGTTTTTTCATTTCTCGCTTTTAAAAAAACTTTACTCAAAGAACGAAACTATATTCACTTACTAAAAAATTATACCATCTAAACGTATTGATTTCTGTAAGGTTTCAAAGCAGCATCATTTTTTTCACATACATGCTCTCAAGTATAAAAATGATTTGAATGATGCTCGTCAACATCGCTTTTTACCTCCAAAAAAAATTTTTGATGACCCTTACTTTTTTTCCATTGAAAAGCATGTTTTATCTAAAAGAGGAGTCATTTTTCAAAATTCAAACAATCAAAGAACAAATTTTCAAACTCAAGCTATCTAATTCACACGTTCAAGAAGTGCCATATAAAAACCATCAGCATGGTAAACATCCGGTGAATAGCGCTTTTCGCCAAGTAAGCTCCATTTAGTTCCAACTTGCTCCAGGAACCATTTGATTTGTTCTTCACCTTCCGATGGTAAAATGCTACATGTTGCATAAACCATTTTACCACCAATTTTTGTCATGTCCGGAAATTGACTCAGGATTTCACGTTGTATCTTCTTCACACGTTCAATCTCCTCCATATTTAATTTCCATTTACTATCTGGATTTCTTCTTAAAACTCCCAAGCCTGAACAAGGCACATCCAGCAACAAGCGATCCGCGGTATCTTTTAAACGTTTTACGATCTTTGACGAGTCGATGGTTCTTGTTTCAACTATTCGAACATCTGCTCGTGCAGCTCTCTTTTTCAATTCCTGTAATTTTTTGTCTTTTACATCCAATGCGATGATGCGTCCTTTGTTTTTCATCAATGCTGCCAGGTGCAATGTCTTTCCGCCTGCGCCTGCGCATGCATCAATTACACGCATACCGGGCTGTACATTCAGAAATTCAGAAACCATTTGCGAAGATGCATCTTGTACTTCAAACAGTCCTTTATGAAAGGCTTCCGTTCTGAATACATTTCTTGGATATTTTAGTTCAACCGCATCCGGCGACCAGGTCACCAACGATGATTCGGTAATTTTTTCCTCTTCTAATATATGTTGTAGTTCTTTTGGACTTGTTTTTAAAGAATTGGCTCTTAATACAACCGTTGGTAATTGATTTAATGCTCTTATAATCTTATCCCAATCTTTACCTAATTCTTTTTCACCCAATACATCCAACCAATCAGGAACTGATTCTCTTATTTTTCTGATTTTATAAAATTTTTCCAGTTGATTTATCACTTTCTTTTCATTTATCCCTTTAAAGTATGCACTGGAAGGTAACGCATAGCCATCGAATATGAGGTAGGTTCCAAAAACAGTCCATAATGTCTTCTCCGTTAACTTGCCTTCCGAGCCCGAAGCAACAAATAGCAATCGCCAGTTACGTACAATATCATAAGTGACATCGGAAACAAAGCTTCGCTCACGAACGTCCCAGTATTTATTGGCGCGCATAATTTTCTCAATAGCTTTATCAGCATATTCATTTTTTTCAAAGATGTCCTTCAGGACGATAAAAATGGCTTTGATATGATTGGAATGATGTTTTAGATAAAATTCTTTTTTCATAAGTAGTTTCTGAACGGCTTAGTGTGTTCACGAAAACAGCATAAAATTAAGCTTTTCCATCGATATATCTGATATCTATTTTTTCAGACATACTTTATTAAAGTGTTTTAAGTGCTCGGCAATCATCTTTAAACTAAAAGAACTCCGTTTGTGATTTATCTACGCAACTCAAACGGAATTAATCTAAAAAGGTTACTGTTTGTCGCTTTTACTTGCATGTTGAACTGTTTAATTTTTAATTTTATCAAGCTGTAATCTTTTTCATTATCTCCAAAATAGCTGTTAAATCAATCGTTTCAGCAGCATGACTTTATTTATACAGCTTCATTCTAACCACTTCTTGTTTCTTGTCATTTGCTGCTTATCTTTGCCGAATGATTGATACAACAATTCATATTGGAGAGGTGGCAGTACATGAACCCATGACTGTTTTCACAGATTTCATCATCGCCGGTTTAGCACTTACATTTTATTTCAGATTAAAGAGGGAAACAGATAAAACAGTAATCAACTGGCGTTATTTTTTTCTATTCATGGGTGTCTCCACTTTTGTGGGTGCATTTTCACATGCATTGTTCGAAGTACATCAAGGCTGGGGATACAAATCATTTTGGTTGCCCATGCAATTAATAAATGGACTTGCGGTTTATTATGCACAGCAAGGAACATGTGCTTCCGTTTTGGATGGTTCTCCTTTTAAAAAAACATGGGCCCTTATTTATAAAGTTCAATTAATTGTATTTCTTATTGCTGTACCTGTATTTCAAAACTTCCTTGTAACTGTTATTGATAATGCGTTGGGATTAATACCGGTCATGATCCTTCATTATAGATATAAGACCGCTTTTGCGAAACGCATTGCAAATGGTATTGCTATTTCATTTCTTACTGCGGCTATCCATATCAATAAATTCTCCATACATACCTACTTCAATTACAATGATCTGGCACATGTATTCATTATGATAAGTTTGTGGGTGCTTTATACAGGTGTGAAAATGAAAAAGGAAATAAGCGCATAAATTTGTCCGGCCGGACAAATTTATGCGCTATGAGTTGAATCAAAACCATAGTCTCTTTCTACTAAACAAATGCGCACTTTATAATGCGCATACCACTTTTTTCTTGCATTATCCTGAGCTGCTAAATGCTCCATGTGCATTTTCCATTTTCGAATTGAATCCAGATCTTTCCAATAGCTAACAGTAATACCAATGTCATTTCTGGCTGATTCAATTCCCAAATAACCTTCCTGTTGTTCTGCAAGTTCCACCATACGATCAGCAGTGTGTTCATACCCGTTATCTCCTTCCGTTCGTTGGGAAGTAAAGATAACTGCATAATAAGGCGGCTTTGGTGTTTTTGAAATGGCTGACATCGTTCTGATTTTTATTTTTCTCCGACCTGAACACGAATTCCTTCAGAATGACTTGTAAATTCCGGAGCATACATACATTGTATGGAAGTAACGCCATTTGAAAAGTTACCTTCATTCGTTATCATCAATGGGTATTCAAATACATACGTTCCTTTCGGAACATAGGAAAAGAAAAAGTTAGTCGATGCATCACGGGTAGTTTCATAATAGCCCAAACCATCCTGGTATTTATAAGATGACAATACATTTACAGGTTCAAATCCGGAAGCGCGCATATCCTTCATATGAACATACTCCAAATCTCTATCGGCACGTAATTCAATCCTCATAATTACGTTGTCTCCCACTTTCAGTTTTGAATCCGCTGTTATCGGTTGCAATACCATACCCGCATCCGTTGTTTTTTGAATAAACAAACTCTTTTTTAATTGTAAAGGTGTTTTAGCCGGTGTTATCTTATCCAGCTGCTCAAAATATTGCCAGTACATCGCACCCCAACTGATGCCAGCATCTTTTTTGGTGATAGTTACATCCGCCATAGCCGGTTGTATTTCCGAATTCGACCAGGATGTTTTAAAATATCCTGTTCCAGCTTCTGCTTTTACCATTTCGTCTTTATTTTGATTGGCAGATACGATAGTTGATCCGATTTTAAGTTCCACTCCATTCTCTGTACTTAACCAATCACTACCCTTTAATAATAATGCATACACTGCTTCTGCAGTTGCTTTGGTTGTTTTCCAGTTTTGAGTTTGTTTGGAACGCAGTAACCAGCCTTTTAATGCATCAACCGATTTTGCATCATTGGCCACCTCATCAAATGCTTCTATCAGTAATGCCTGTGATTCAATAGGTGCCTGGTGCCAATAGTAATTTTCATAATTCTCTTTCCAATACATCCCCATTTCTTCGGAATTGATGGATGTTTCTTTTAAAGAGTTCATAATTCCCATAGCTGCTTCCTTTTTATCATATCGATTTAATGTAAGTGCAATCATTCCTTGCAGGTAACGACTATTCGGCAACCAAAATTTTTGAGCCTGATTCAAATAGTAATTAAATGCGGTTTTACTCTTTTCGCCAAGGGGGCTATTTTTAAAATAACTTCTTGCATATAAATATTGAATTTGTAAAGAACCCAAATGATTTTCCTCCATTTTTACCTTTTGCTTTTTCAATAATTCATAATCCGTTTGAATTTGTTTATCGAGGTATCCAATTGCATTGGTTAACAGTTGAGTTATTACTTCATTTTCTTCCACACTTTTTACGTTTAAATGCTGAAGGTGACCCAAGCCGGTGACAATATATTGTGTAATGTAACGATCGCTTGGCATACCTTTAAACCATGGCCAACTTCCATCGGCTTCCTGTTTTTCTTTTAATTTTTGAATAGCTTGTTCTTGTTCAGCACTCATTTTATTTAAATCAAACAGCAAGCCTATGCGTTTTTTTCGTTCCGTTTCATCTTTTGCGTCCAGTACCCAAGGTGTTTCTTCCAATAAAAGCGATTTTAACTCCTGGTTTTTTTCTAAATTGGAAAGCAAGGAAGACTTATTCGTTGTTGAATTCCGCCAGGCATCAAATACAGCTTTTATTTTTGGGGATGAATTCGCAATATGTGTCGCTAAGCTGTTTGCATAAAAACGGGAAAATATCTGTTCCGAGCATTCATAAGGATATTCCATTAAATAAGGAAGTGCCTGAACAGCATACCAAGCCGGATTGGACGTAAGCTCCACCGTTAGTTTATGATTATGCAACGTAGTTGAACCATTATTTTGGTTGGCCAGCTTTTCAAAACGGAAGGTCTTCGTTTGATTGCTATTTACATACAAAGGCAGTGATTCGGTAACCAACATGCGGTTGGTTAATACCGGAACGGCCGTTTCTTCTCCATCGGTATAATTTCCGGCCTTGGCTACAACTTTATACGTAATCGCTTCTGTATTTTCAGGGATATTAATTGTCCAACCGACTACCGTATTTTGATTTTTGGATAAGATAAATGTTTTCTGAGTCTTATCTCCCGAAAGCAAAGAATCCGAAATATCTTTCATGGTGAGCGCATCATATAAAAACAATTGCGCTTCTCCATTCATATCTTCCTGACTCAAATTGGTAATTTTGCTTGTTAACTGCAATTTATCACCTTCGCGAAAGAAGCGGGGCGCATTTGGAGTAACCATCAATTCTTTTTGTGTCACCAATTCCTTTGTTACCATTCCGATTTTTAAATCTTTGGTATGGGCAAGCCCCATCATTTTCCATTTGGTAGTTGCTTCGGGTATGGTAAACTTAATAATAATGTTTCCGTCCTTGTCGGTTTCTAGTTGAGGATAGAAAAAAGCGGTTTCTGAAAAATTCTTACGGGCAGCAATACTTCCTAAATTTTCTTTTTGTTCTGTCTTTGCATTTGCACCCATTGATTTTTCTTCTTTTAATGGGGCGGGCATCATCGTTTCTGAGCTTATTAGATCTTGTTCCTGCATCGTTTCATTCATGGCCCCCTTTTTAAATCTAGCCTTCGTCATTCCACCCATAGAACGGCCCATGAATGTATGTATTCCGGCTCCCTCATAACCGAACCAATTTAACTGATCGTATTCCATTAGCGGCGCAGACAAATATTTATTCCAATCATTTGCAATCAGCTCTGCCTCACTTAATGTAAATGTTTGTTGATTATCCCAATCTGAAAATAGTGTATATTTTTTATAAATATCAAAATACCATTCGTGAGGTGTAAATTGATCCAAGGATGCATCATATAAGGTCGCTACCATTTCGGCAAGCACCTTTTCTCCCTTTTTATCTTTTATTTTTAGTTTCCATTCTTCTTGCTGCCCCGGAAGTAACTTGTTACGGAAGGTTTCAAACTGTATATCCAATTCTTTGTTGGTGTATGGAACCATTAATACACTTGATTGCTTATACGATCTGTTGTTTTTTACGAATACATAATGAATGGCTACACCACCTCGGTATTGTTCCTCTATAGGGACTTCAATTTGCTTTTGTTCATTGTTTAATACAAACAGTTCCTTTTTTAGCACAATCCCATTTTTTTCCACTTCATAAATCACATGCACGTTATTTTCTCTTGTTCCAATTATAAATTTTGCCTTGTCACCGGGTTCATAATTTTTTGTTGTAGGTTCCTTAAACCAATTTACTTCGTTACAGGGTATTTGTTTATCGGATGACGCATAAAGCGTAAAGAATTTCAAAAATTTCACATCCTCGCCATGTGTATCTTTGCAATGCGCTTCCAGCACATAGTCGCCCGACCTCCAATTTTTTAAGTTGATGGTTTTAATGGATTGACGGAAAGACTCCAGCGATTGATCCAGGGTTTTTTCTTCACGTGCCCATTTCGTTTTGTCTTTTTCATCTTTATATTGATCGGTAGGAAAATCCTTTTCAAACTCTTCTTTGGAAATCAGATATTGATCCGGTTGCTCCCATTTACGTTCACGGGAGGTTTTAGCCGGTTGTTTTAAACGATAGATTTCAACTTTACACGAAGTTGGAATGGCTTCACCACTTGAATTGGTAATGTGAACAGGGAACTCTACGTCTTTTGATTTTTCAACGTTCTCTGGAATATCAACTGTTAATTCCAAAGCCGTACTTCCTACAGTTAATACTTTTTGCGAACTGTGTGTCTCACCATTTATATCCGTTACGTCCACATTTATTGTATAGTTAAAACTTGCATTTTTGGACGCCTTTGCATCAGGAATCGCATTAAATACAATTACAAATGCTCCCGTATCCGAAGTGGAAGTAGTACCATTCGCAATTTCCATCATAGCTCTGCGTGGAACATACCATTTGGAAAAATAATAAGGGCGATACACTT
>DASRRA010000288.1:0-3049 GCA_035696085.1 Bacteroidia bacterium
CTGATTTACAAGTCAATCTAATTTCCATCAAAGTCGATAAAAAAAATCCTCTGGCAGAAGAGATCAAAATAAATTTATCGGATAAGGAATTAAAAAATAAAGTAATTGTGTTGGTAGATGATGTGCTGAACTCCGGCAAAACAATGATGTTTGGCGCCAAGCCATTTTTAACCACCCCGGTTAAACGATTAATTACAGCGGTATTGGTGGATCGTGGGCATAACCGCTATCCAATAAAAGCGGATTATGTAGGGCTGTCTTTATCGACTACCCTGAGAGAGCATATTACAGTGGAAATTGATAAAGTAGGAAAAGAAGCGGTTTACTTAAGTTAACTGGCTTACGCGCCTCACAGAAGAAACGTTCTCCCCATGAAGCTAAGCGTAAATATTGCTCTCAAAAAGAAAGAAGTCTAGAAGAAATTACTGCAGGTTGGTAACAAACGACACCAATTCCTCCATATCCAAACTCTTTCCCTTGATTGTGTACTGCGCCTTGTTATAAAAGTCTTCTCTTTTCTCCAGTTGTTTGGTTATAAAGGCACGCAATTCCGGTTCTGTCTTGTTTTCGATGAGGGGGCGTTTTTCTTTGGCGTGGATAAGGCGGTTCACAAGGCCATCTACACTCATTTTTAGGTAAATAGTAATGCCGTTGTTATTCATGAGCTCCATGTTATTAAAATAGCAGGGCGTACCCCCACCGGCGGAGATAACCACATTTGACTTTTCCAGCACTTTTTTGAGGGTATTGTGTTCCATATTGCGGAATTCAGCTTCTCCTTTGGAGGCAAAAATCTCCGGTATGGTTTGCTGGTATTCCTTTTCCAGGAAATGGTCCAGGTCAATAAAAGTGTAACCCAGCTCGGTGGCCAGCTTTTTCCCAACGGTCGATTTGCCGCTTCCCATGTACCCGATGAGGAATATTTTTGTCATTAATTGGATAGGATTAAAATGGAGGAATTTGGTGTTATTTTCCCGTAATTGACCGAAGTCAGCTTGTTTTTCTCAAAATAGAAGTCGATGTTTTCATTATCGAAACTAAGCCGTTTTTCACCCCATTCCTGGAGTTCGGTTTCATGGAGGAGGATACCATTGCTTTTAAAAAGCTCTATGATTTTTTTCTCCGTATAGGTAAAAATAGGGTGTCCCCATAGTACAGTGTCTTTGTGATCAATTTCAACGGAGTTAAAACGCTGTTCGTCGTTCTCATCGAAGAACAGAGCGATTCCATTGTCCCAATAGTGCCAAACAACAGCGCAACAATTCTCGATTTCATCGAGTAACTCTGTATCATCGGGCTTACCAAACACTTTGAGGGCATCTTTCATGGAGGCACCAAAAGTCAGGTTAGAGAGTCCTTTTCCTGGTTTTATTTCGAGTGTAGCAGTCAACTTATATGGATTGTTTGTTAATGTTAGTTCACAATTATACTATTATTTTGTGAAATACAAACAAGGGAAAAAACTGTATTAACAGGGTAAGTAGGGGGAAAGTATAAATAAAGTATACTGATTATCAGGCAAAATGGAAAGAATCGATTTTTTTTATAAAAAAGTGTTTGTTAAATTAAATATTGCATCTATATTTGCACTCCCAAATTCAAAAAAGGGAAATACATCTAAAGTGTATATTAGATTCCGTAGCTCAGCTGGTAGAGCATTACACTTTTAATGTAGGGGTCCTGGGTTCGAATCCCAGCGGGATCACAAGTAAATTTTATAAAAGCCTCGCAGCTAAACAGTTGCGGGGCTTTTGGTTTTGGTACATACGGAATTACATACAGTTTTAGGTGATATCAGCCTTTCTCATTTTTTACTACTTTAGAGAAAAATATATATTTCAGTTCGAGCAGTTAAATTATAAAATTCGCAAATCAAAGGTAAGCAATGAATATTCCAAAAGTCTTTCTCTCGTATTCGCACGATACTTTAGAGCACAAAAAATGGATGCTTGAATTAGCAACACGATTAAGGAATAGCGGAATAGATGCAATCTTGGATCAATTTGAACTACAAGCCGGTGATGACGTACCGCATTTTATGGAAACGCATCTAGCGAACTCTGATAAAATCTTAATGGTTTGTACAGAAAGATATGTGGAGAAGGCAAATAAAGGTGAAGGAGGAGTTGGCTACGAGAAAATGATAATCACTTCTAATTTATTAAAGAAAATTGAAGAAAATAAAATAATTCCAATTATAAGGCAAACAAATAGTATTGATGTCCCAACCTTTTTGAAAACAAAGCTGTATATCAATTTTTCAAAAAACGATGATTATGAATTTAGTATTGACGATTTAGTAAGAACAATTCATAATGCACCTCTGTTTAAAAAACCACCAGTTGGAAATAATCCATTTCAACCTATTGAAAAAGAAAAATTAAATGGAGATACTGAGTTGTTAAATCAAGTTTTGAAGACAATTGCTGCAAATCAGGGAACTTCTTCAAGTGTGAAAGTAGATGTAGTTCAAGAAGTATTAAATATATCTGAGCCTTTATTGAAGGTAGCCTTAATAAAATTGATTCAGTTAGAGTATGCTACTTGGTTTGGCTGAATGTGAATTATATTGTTGTAACGGATAAAGGCTTTTTATATGCATATGAAAATGGACTAATAAACTAAAATATTTTTGATTCAGTGAAAATTTTAGAAAGAAGAAATAACTTTAAATAATTAATTCTTGACTTGTTCAAATAGAGTCGATGTTAAATATTAATAGTCGTCTCACGTATAAGTTTAAAAAATTCATCTCTTGCCTTGGTTTCATCATTTATCTGCATACACGATTTTTCATTTATCTTCCTTCCATTTTTTCTAAAATCAATGAAATAACCGGTCCGTTTCGAGTAAATTTCTATCTCGTAATTATCACTATTATGGGTTCCGATCCATTTATTTCTATCTGTAGGAGACCAGTCTACTGCGAAGTTAATTTTTTGCAAAGCTTGTCTAAATTGCAAACATGTTTGATATCTATCATTTCTTTGAGCCTTCATAGACTTCTTAACTAGTCTGATGATTTGTTCAGGAATATGTGGACTAAATT
>DASRRA010000289.1:0-21013 GCA_035696085.1 Bacteroidia bacterium
TTTCTGTGGTTGATTTTTACCTTTGAATTTTTTGGCCATAGCTCAAATGTGCTACTGATTTATTAGAAAAGAAAGGGTTGTTAATAAAAAATAGAAAAATTTTTTTGGGTGCAACCAAATATTGCAACTTTGCATCTGACAATACAGATAACAATTATGACTGATGAGCAAATAGTAGAAGGGTGCATCAAAAAGAATGCAATTGCTCAAAAGCATTTATATGACAAGTTTGTCCGGAAAATGATGGGTGTTTGTTTGCGCTATTCAGACAGTACGGAAGAAGCGGAGGATGTTGTTCAAAATGGTTTTATAAGCGTTTTTGAGAACATTGCATCCTACAAAGGAACTGGTCCGCTTGAAGGTTGGATAAGAAGAATTATGGTCAATACAGCACTGACCAACATTAGAAAGAATAAAAAGTTAAAACAAAATATTGAATTGGATAGCGTCGAATTTATGCTTCCTTCATCAAACCAGTTGAATGAAAGCTTCGAAGCCCAGGATCTTCTAAAGATAATACAAACATTGCCTACGGGTTTTAAAACCGTGTTTAATTTGTATGCGATTGAAGGATATTCGCATAAGGAAATAGCGGAAATGTTGAACATCTCAGAAGGGACATCCAAATCGCAGTATTCAAGAGCAAAAGCACATTTACAAAAATTAATACCCGAAAGGAAATAATGAATAAGGGAGAAAACGAATTTGAAGATTTATTTAAGGAATCCTTTGATGATTTTGAAGCGGATGTGAACCCTTCCGTGTGGAAGAACATTCAAACAGGATTAAAAGGAGCCGGTATAGGTGTTCTTATACAAACCATCTATAATAAAATCGGATCTACCACGCTTGTGGCTGCTGTATCATCTGTGTCTGCAGTAATCGCTACCGTTTTGGTAATGAATTTTACCGCTAAACCAAAGGTAGTTGCTGTTCCGGCAAAGGAAGACAGAACGGTTGTAAAACCAGATAAAGCCTCTGTTAAAGAAATTAAGAAATTTTTGTCAGATGCAAAAGGTGAAAATAAGCCTGCAACTGCCGTTGTCGAAGAAGTGAAGAGCGAAGAAGCAATTAAAAAAGATAAAAAGAAAATACAATCCGTTATTAAATCACTGGCTGAACAGCCTATCGCTTCCATCTCTGCGAGTCCTGTCGCCGGCACCGTTCCACTAATTGTCAACCTTAGCAATACCGGCACCGGAAAAGTAAACAAATGGTCCTTTGGGGATAAAAAGAAAACAGAAGTTGGAAATGAACCTGTACACGTGTTTGAAACACCAGGTGTTTATACCATTATGCTAACATCGACAAATGCAGATGGAAGTATAGCAACGGATAGTATTAGAGTAGAGGCAACCGGAAACTCTTCTCTTTCAGGAATTCCTGCTTCTTTCTCTCCAAACGCTGATGGCAAAGATGATGAATTCGCCTTTTTAGGAAAAAATATGGTGTCCATGGAAGTGATGGTTTTTGATAAAAAAGGACGCATCATGTATAAATGGAAAGGTGTTGATAGTAAATGGGATGGTAAAACCCAACAAGGCAAGCTTGCTCAGGAGGGTATCTACTACTATATCATCAATGCTGAAGGAACAGATGGCAAAAAGTACGAGCAAAAAGGTTCTATTAAGCTGATCAGATAATTACTGAATCAGGCCTTTTCAGCCAGCTTCCTGCTTTTATAAAGCTGAAGAATAATCCCGTCCGCTAATCCCGTTTGAGGAACAATCGTATTGTCAATACCTGCTTTTTTAAGTACAGTCAATAGTATTTTAGAAGCAGGTATTATTACATCCGCCCGATCCGTATTGAGTCCTAAGATCTTCACACGCTCTTCGTATGTATAGGATTCCAACAGTGCATACAAGCTTTTTAACTTTTCAGTAGAAATCATTTTGTTTAATTTCTTTCCTGACATCTTAAATAGTTTATTGATGTTTCCTCCCGAACCAATTGCAAATAATGGAGTATAGCCTTTTGTAGTTTCTTCTATCCATTGCTTAAAGCTGGTCCAATACACCTTTTCAATCTTGTCATGCAACATGCGGATGGTGCCAATATTAAACGACTGGGAAGCAATCATTTTTCCTTTCGAAAATAAAGTTAACTCCGTACTCCCGCCGCCAATATCAATGTACAGGTAAGATTTGTCTTTTTCCAGTTGTTGTGCATTGCAGTATAGGATATCGGCTTCTGTTTTCCCGTCAATTAATTCGATTTTGATTCCAGTTTCTTTGCGTATCAGCTCAATCACCTCTTTCCCGTTACTGGCGTCACGCATGGCGGATGTGGCGCACGCGCGGTAGTCAATGACTTCATTTACTTTAATTAAATTTTTAAAAGCTTTCATCGCATCGACAAGCTTTTCTATTTTTTCTTTGGAAATTTTACCGGTTATGAAAGAGTCTTCTCCAAGACGGATGGGGACTCTGATGAGTTCCGCTTTTTTCAGCGTAATGTTACCATTGTCGTCAAATACATTGCAAAAGAGTAATCTTACGGCATTGGAACCAATATCAATTGCTGCAAACCTCAATGTTATTAGGACTTTCTGGGTTTAAATAAATTATAAATTTTATCCTGTGCACGAATATGAATATCACTTTTCAAGACACGGTATTCGTTGTTTTGTTTACTTCCCAATACCCTTGCTTTCATGTTATCACTCCAGAGTGTATCAACAATTTCCTTTAAATGACGTTGAATCGTTGTATCATAAATAGGAACACCGACCTCAGAGCGATGATCCAGGTTGCGTGTCATCCAGTCTGCCGAAGATATAAAGTATTTTTCGTTTCCTCCATTACAAAATATGAACAATCGGCTGTGTTCAAGAAATTTGTCGATGATGCTAATGGCTTCTATGTTTTCACTCATGCCCTTTACACCCGCTACCAATGCGCATGTTCCGCGTATGATTAATTTTATTTTTACCCCTTTGTTACCGGCTTCGTATAATTTTTTGATCATTTCTAAATCAACCAAGTTGTTTAATTTGAGAATGATATACGCTTCTCTTTTTTCGTTTGCATTCTTAATCTCTTTGTTAATAAGTTTAAGAAGCTCCTTGCGCATAAAGAAAGGAGAAACCAGCAGATGATCGTAAGCACCTGTTTTTAAGTTGTCGGAATAAAAAGTAAATACTTTTTCAACTTCATCCGTTATTCGCCTGTCAGCTGTTATCAAGCTATGATCGGTATATATTTTAGCAGTATCCCCGTTAAAATTACCTGTTCCGATGTGTGCATACTTTACAACAGCATTATTTTCTTTGCGGGAGATAATAAACATTTTTGAATGCACTTTCAACCCAGGTACACCATAAATAACTTTCGCGCCTTCTTCCTGTAACTTATTCGCCCAATAAATATTAGCTTCTTCATCAAATCGCGCCTGTAGTTCTACAACAGCAGTTACTTGCTTTCCGTTTTTCAATGCATTGATAAGGGCCTTCACAATATTTGAATTTTTTGCAACACGGTACAATGTAATTTTTATGCTGCTTACTTTTGGATCGATAGAAGCTTCTCGTAATAAGTCGATGAGGTGATCAAATGATTGATAAGGGTAAGTAATTAAAATATCTTTCTTCTTAATAATTTTGAATAAAGTAGGCTGATCTTTTAAATCCGGGTGTTTGAGCGGAACAATTTTTTTGTAACTCAACTCCGGACTTCCAACATTTGGAAAAGAAATAAAATCTTTGAAATTGTGATAACGACCGCCAGGAATGGGGTGATCATCCTTTTTGAATTTTATTTTTTTCATAATAAAATCCAGTAAATCAGGAGAAATCGTGCTATCGTATACAAGCCGAACGGGTAACCCTTTTTTCCTTTCTTTTAAACCTTTGGAAATTTTCTCGACAAAACTTTTTGATAAATCATTGTCAATATCAATCTCGGCATCACGGGTTAGCTTGATATTAAAAGCTTCTATGTAATCGTGTTCAAAATTACTAAACACCTGATCGAGGTTAAAACGAATCACGTCATCCAACAAAATAATGTAATTCCTATCCTTTTCTTTGGGTAGGACAGTGAAACGGGACAAAGAATCCGTTGGAATTTCCAATAAGGCATAGGTGCTTTTTTTGGTTTTATCCCTGCGGCCAAGTTTGATAATTAAATACCCGGATCTATCCCTCATATAGGGGAAAGGAGCAGTATTATTCAACATAATGGGGAAAAGAGTAGGCATTACCTGTTCACGAAAATACTCACCAACAAAAATCTTTTGCTTGGCGTTCAATTGCTTTTCATTGATGATGGAAATGTTGTTTAACTCCAACTCTTTCAGAATAACCTGGTAGGTAAGCTCAAATTTGTTTTGCTGTGCAACAACCGTTTTTTGTATTTTATCCAGCAAACGCTGAGGGTTTTCGCCCATTACTTCCGTTGCCTTTTTCTGGTGTTTCACCACCCGTCTCAATGTTGCTACGCGTACCCTGAAAAACTCATCCCGATTATTGGAATAAATTCCTAAAAATTTGATGCGTTCAATCAACGGGACTGTTTTGTCCTCTGCCTCCTGTAAAACCCGTTCATTAAACGCTAACCAGCTTAATTCACGATTTATTAGAACAACTTTATTTTTGGTCATACCTCACAAATAATAAATGCGAACATTGAAAATTATAAAATCCGAAGTTCCAAAGATGCACAAAATACTGATAAATACAGGGGGATAACCTAAATTTAACAGTAAATTAAGATAAGTTTAAGCCGTTTTTTTTGAATAGTTCAGCGTAAATAGTATAAAATTTTTGGATGAAAAAAGTGAATTCGACAATCGTTGGATTTTTTAAAAATTTAATCAAAAGATAGCACGAAAAATGAAACAAAAAACCTCCTTTTACATCTGAAAAATTTGAAACAAGCGGGCATAAATTTCGTAGAAGTATTCATTGTAATGATCCTAAGCAAACAGTGATCAAAACAAGGGAGCACGGCAGGCAATTTGGGCAATTTATGGTTATAAAGTATGAAGATCGAGTATCACACAATTTTCCAAATTTTATTCGACATATAGAAAGTGAATTCGTTAGAATATAGGCACAACAGGCCTTTCGGAGAAACACAACGCTTTTTATCTTCTGCTTTTCAATGCCAACTGGGGAAAATAATCCACCAGAATTGACTTCCAATTAATCTTTTTATTAACAGTTCCATTTTTCAGCTTTTGAAAGTGCAACTTAAAAAACACGAATAGCGTCCCTTATTATATGACAAAGGTAATAGCTCTAAATATTAACAAGTCAATCATCGCCTGCCTAATTTTTTATGCACTATTTTTTAATGCATTTAAAAGTGTTGCACAGTGCCCTACTGTTCAAGCTTCTTTTACGCTTAGCGTAACAGAACTGTGCACCACCAGTACAAATAATATCATTTCATTTACGAATACAAGTACAGGAAGTTCAGCAAATACCGCTCTCTACGATTGGTATATCGGTAGTATGGCGAGTTATGATAAAACCACAGCTGGATTGACTTCGGGAACGCTTACCGTTATAGGAGATGGAGATGGATTTATTTATATGGTAGCGACAGCCAATGGTTGCCATGATACAGCGAAAATTCCACTTGTTGTTAGCGCTCCACCAACTGCGAATTTCACGTTTGATAATAATAACAAATGTGCTGGTACGGTAATCACCTTTACCAATACATCTACCTCAGCAGCAACATATGCAACGTACCTATGGGATTTTGGCGACGGAAATACTTCTACGCTTAAAAACCCTACTCATGCTTACGCATTGAGTGGGTCCTACAATGTGAAATTAACAACTATGAATAGTCCTAATTGCGAGAATGTATCTCCAACAAAATCAATTACAGTAGCAGCCGCACCGGAGGCGGATTTTACATTTCCGGCAAATCAATGTACTAACAATTCAGTTTCATTTACGGATGCATCTGTAGGAACAGATGGAAGTACTACCTATTCCTGGAACTTTGGAGATGCAGGTACCTCCACGCAAAAGAATCCAACACACACCTATACCACAGCAGGTTCGTATAACGTAACACTGACGGTCTCTAACGGACCGGGTTGTAGTAATACATCTCCTGTTGCTGTTATTACAATTGCAGATGCACCTACTTCAACATTCACATTCAACAACAATAATCAATGTGCAGGAACAGTCATATCCTTCAACAATACTTCAGGAAATACGGCCGGTGGCACCACCTATTCCTGGGATTTTGGAGACAATAATTCTTCCATACAAAAAAATCCAACACATACTTATAACGCCGCAGGGACGTATACAGTAACATTAACGGTTTCGAATGGTAGCAATTGTAATGCGGTGTCATTACCTACTTTGGTGACTGTAACCAGCTCTCCTGTTGCAAGTTTTACAGTTGCAAACAATAACCAATGCGCGGGTGCCGTAGTTTCCTTTACCAATACAACTACTGGTACCACTGGCGGTACGTCTTATCAATGGGATTTTGGAGATGGTAACAATTCAACGGCAATCAATCCAACACATGTATATGCAAGCGGTGGAAATTACAATGTGAAGTTGACAGCAACCAATGGTGGAAGCTGTTCAACAATATCTCCCGCAACAGTTGTGGCTGTGAAAGCAACGCCTTTATCTACATTTACTTTCAACAGTGCTTCTTGTACGAGCATGAGTGTTTCTTTTACAAACACATCTACAACTACAGGAGCCACAGGAACTTATTTATGGACGTTTGGAGATGGTAACACATCCACACTTGAGAACCCGACAAATGTTTATGCAAGTGCAGGAACTTATGATGCCACATTGAAAATAACAAATGCTGCAACAGGTTGTTCAAACACATCGCCTATCAGCAAAATAATAGTTGGTAATTTGCCTCCTGTTTTAGGTTTTACAATGAGCCCGCTTACCGGATGCTCGCCTCGAACAGTTACATTTACAAATACAAGCTCGGGAGCTGCGCCTGCTTCTAATTATGACTGGGATTTTGGAAACGGTACAACACTCACCGGTGTAAAGGATCCTCCAACACAATTGTACCACGAAGGAACATGGACGGTGCGATTAATTTCAGGAAATTCATGCGGAATAGATACACTCTATCAAACAATTGTTGTGGATACATTGCCCAAAGCAATTGCTACTCCACAGCCATTGAAAGGATGTTTACCAATTAACTTTACGGCACTCAATAATTCAACCGGAGGAAACTTAAAATACCAATGGTTTGTAAATGGTATACTAACAGATACAACAAAACTCATATCAAACAAATTATTTACAACGGCGCCAAATACAGTGAAATTAAGCGTTTCCAACAGCTGTGGGACAGATGATACCACCTTTACAATTACGTCCAGCCCAACTGTAGAAGCCGTTATTTCACCATTAAAATCAACTATTTGCTCTGCGAATGATTTTTCGTTTACATATACACAAACATCGGTAGGGGATTCATTAACCTATTTTTGGGATTTTGATAATGGAAATACTTCGAGCTCGCCAACTCCACCTGCACAAACATTTATAAATCCAGGAACTTATCATCCTGTACTGATTGTAAAAAACAGTTGTGGAAGCGACACTTCCATTGCTACGCTTACAGTTTACCCAGTGCCTACAGCTCCAGTTACGCGGGATACACTCATCTGTTACGGAACCGCTGTTTCCCTTGTAGCCTCTGGCGGAGGACCTCAGGCAAAATATGAATGGTATGATGTTCCGGGAGGAACGTTGTTAACTGTTGGCGCCGTTTATAAAACACCTACACTAACTACCAAAACAACCTATTATGTACAAGTGACACTTTTGGATTGTACGAGTCCGTTGAAAGCTGTAACCGTGAACATAAAGCCGCTTCCGCTGCCACCAACAACTTCAAATGATACGATTTGTTCGGGTGATAGTACGATCCTTACTGCGGTTGGAGTTCCTGGAAATGGGTTTGAATGGTATTCCGCTTCAACAGGTGGGGCTTTATTAAGCACTTCTGCAAATTTCCAGACACCTGCGTTGACCACTACTACTAATTATTTTGTACAAGCAATGATGGCCGGTTGTGCAAGCAGTACACGTGTAAAAGCTACTGTGCAAATAACACCGATACCCTCTCAACCAACAGTGCCAAAAGTGGGAGTGTGTGTTGGAAATATAGCTACTGTTACAGCAACAGCTCCAGGCGGAACGTATCAATGGTACGATGCACCAACCAATGGAAACTTGCTCCAAAAAGGGGCAACCTTTATAACACCCGTTTTAAATACCGATGCGACATACTACATTCAAACGCAGATAGCAGGTTGTACAAGTCCGCGTAAAGCAGTCGTTGTTACTGCAACTCCAGTTCCGTTTGTAGATATTCTGGCTGATGATACACTAGGCTGTGTAGGAATGGAAGTTAATTTCAAAACAAATGCTACAACGGGGGCGAATTACTCATGGTTTTTTCTTGGTGGATCACCACTTACATCAACACAATATACACCGGTTCCAATTAAATATACATTCGTAGGAAATATTCCTCAATGGGCTTATTTAACAGTGGATATGAACGGTTGTAAAAATACCGACAGTATATTGATTAAGGTAAAACCTTACCCTGACGCCCAATACACGGTTAACACTACGGAAGGATGCTCTCCAGTTACTGTTGCTATTACAAATACAAGTACGGCTGTTGCCAGCGATACCTATCTATGGGATTTTGGTAATGGTACTACTTCCAATTTAACAAGCCCAGCACCAATTAAATATACGGCAACCGGAACGGATAGCGCGTATCAAATAAAATTAATTATTTCATCCCCGGGAGGATGCGCGGATACAAGTGTACAACAGATAGATGTTCATAGCAATCCGATTGTATCATTTAAATCCAGTGTGAATACAACCTGTGTGAACAACGAAGTTACATTCACAAGTGAATCCATTAACGCCCTCGCCTGGAAATGGTATTTGGGTGATGGCACCATCAGTACAGACAAGCTTGTTAAACATACGTACACGACCTCCGGAACATACACGGTCAAACTGGTGGTGGTCGGTTCATTCGGTTGTTCCGATTCGGTTTCACATGACGTTGTTGTAAATGCCAACCCAATTGCCAACTATACTGCGACAACCATATGTAACACCTCTCCAACTGCATTTACTGATTTTTCAACTGGTGCAATTTCTTGGGAGTGGAACTTTGGTGATGCCAGCCCTATTGATAATTCGAAGTCTCCACTGCATTTGTTTCCGCATGAAGGAACATATGATGTAATACTGAGAGTAAAAAATGCATTGGGCTGTATTGATTCGTCAATTCAAAAAATTACTGTACTGGAGCGCCCACTTGCTAACTTCGTATTTAAAAATAGCTGTGCAAAAGACGTTGTGAATTTTAAAGATTCTACAAAAGTAACCACACCAACGGGCTGGAGTTGGGATTTTGGCGATGGTTCAACAAGCACTTCTCAAAATACCCAACACATTTATGCAGCAGGTGGTAATTATCCGGTGCAGTTAATTGTGAGAAATGATGTCGGTTGTTCAGACACGATCACGAAAATGATTAAGGTAAGTACAGTTCCAACGCCTTTATTTAAAGCCAATGTCTCCTGCTTAGGGAAAGTAACTTCCTTTACCGATCTATCTACGGATTCTGAACCTATCATAAAATGGTTTTATGATTTTAACGATGGAAATAATTCCGTTTCCCAGAATCCAAATTATATTTATTCAAATGCAGGAACTTATAACGTGTCTCTAACCGTTACAAATATTAATGGTTGCGACAGCACATTTACGCAGGCAGTTAGTGTGGATGTTGTGCCAAAAGCAAATTATGTGGCGGATACGATTTGTATTGGCAATCCAACCTCATTCACGGATATATCTGTTGGAAATGTCATAAAATGGGAATGGGATTTCGGCGACGGAACATTTGATTCGGTTGGGCCGACAACAAAACATGTGTATCCTGCTGCAGGATCTTATTTAACATCATTAAAAATATATACGCTGGGTGGATGTACGGATGAAAAATTTAAAATTGTAGTCGTTAGAAATGATGTAACAGCAGCATTAACAGTTAAGGATAGTGCGTGTATGTATGAGCAGGTAATGATGTATGACAAATCAATATCAGCTGGAATGATTGTTTCCACTGCATGGAACTTTGGTGATGGATCGCCGGAAGTGTATACGACAAATGCAACTCATGCTTACGCAAAATCGGGTGTATTCATCATTACACATAAAGTCATTGGTTTAGGTGGATGTGAAAACAAAGCATACGATACAATTTACATCAGTCCAGCACCCGATGCAGATTTTGTTTCGGCGAATACCTGTGCAAATCAATCGGGATCTTTCATAGATAAGTCAACTGGTTCGCCGGTAACCTGGGATTGGGATTTCAATGATGGAGATACAAGCAAAAGACAAAATCCTAAACATGTATTTTTGAAAGCGGGCGCATATAATGTTCAATTAAAAATCAAAACCGCCCTTGGTTGTGGAGACACCACTGTTAAACGTGTAACTGTTTATGCGAGTCCTGTAGCATCCTTTACAAGCAATGTGGCTTGTTGGGGAGATACAACCAATTTTACAAATACATCCAACCCAATGGACGGTTCAATCATAAAAACATGGTGGGACTTTGATGATAGTACGTACTCGATTGACTTAAATCCAAATCACGTCCTGGTAATTAAGAAAGACACATTTCATGTGAAAATGGTTATCGTAACAAGTCATGGATGCTATGATACAGTTGAGCAAGTGGTAACCACCCATCCTATCCCTACATTTAAATATAATGCATCTTCCTACAGTGGTTGTAACCCATTTACAGCAACTTTCCACGACTCTTCTACAGTGCCTGGCGGAACAATCGTAAATTGGTTATGGGATTTTGGTGATAAGAGTTTAACCTATAACAATGATCCAACGCATATTTATACCACCGATGGACACTTCTTTGTCTCATTAATGATTACGTCTTCGTATGGATGTCGGATGCGCGATACCTTAAAATATCCGATTGTAGTTTATCCAAAACCGGTGGCGGAATTTACAGTTAATCCAAAGGAGACATCTATGTATGAGCCTAGCATAAAAATAATGGACGAATCTGTAGGGGCAACTCTCTGGAACTGGGATCTTGGTGATAAAACAACGAGTATCGATCAAAATATTACCCATGTGTATGCTGATACCGGGATTTTTGTCATTACGCAAATTGCCATGAACCAGTATGGTTGTAAGGATACGGCCTTTCATGAGGTACGAATAAACGGTGAGCCAACTGTCTTTATTCCCAATGCTTTCACACCGGATGGGAATGGTTTAAATGATGTGTTTATGCCAAAAATGTTTGGAGTAAGAGAATTTAGTATGACTATTTATAACCGTTGGGGCGATTTGATATTTATTTCCAATGATGTTGAAACGGGATGGAATGGTAAAGTAAATGGCACGGGAGAAACCGTAAAAGACGATACCTATATATATAAGATATACATCCGGGATCTGAGAGGCAACCCTCGTATATTTAAAGGAAAAATAACGGTTATCAAAAAGGGTGAAGAACCGGATTAAAATAAAAAACACTGAACTACTTCAGTGTTTTTTATTTTAGTTTTATTTCTTAGTTATTGAAGGCCCGATTTTTTACCCTTTTTTCTTCTTTTTTGTTTTGCTTCAACAAAACCATCTCCATCCACCTTATATTTATTCTTTGCGTTTCTTTTTACAGAAGTTCCGTTATGTTTAATATTCGGATCCTTTTTTTGTTTGTCAAAATGCGATTTTCTGAAAATTTTTCTTTTTCTTGAACCAGACTTTTCTTGTGAAAAAGATACTGTTGAAATGCCAACAAACAATAAGAGGATTAAAAATAATTTTTTCATTAAACAAAAATTAAATAATTTTAAAATAACCGTGGAAGACAACAAATATACTCATAAGTTTGCTTCCTTCAGTAGCCGAGCTTAAAAATAAGTATGTGAATAATTTAGTCTGTTTTTACCCTATGAATAAAGTAATTTTATATGTATTTATCGGATTTTTAGTGAGTTGTGCAGTCTTGCCAGGCTGTCTTGCCGTCGAAAAAGAGAAAAAAATATTGGAGGATAAGAATGTAAAGCAGTACAGATGCCCCATGAAATGTACAGAAGAAATCTTTGATAAGCCAGGAAAGTGTCCCAATTGTGGGATGGAGCTGATATTAGTCACAGAAAGCTAAAGGGCAGTTTGAGTTTTGAAGTGAGTGTGAACAACATTTAGCTTATGTTAATCACACCCACAAAGTAGTTGCTCAACTACAAGAATTCATTTGCAAGATTTGCCAATTCAGATCGTTCACCTTTTTCAAGGGTAATGTGCGCATACAAGGATTGGTTTTTTAATTTATCAATCAGGTAAGACAGGCCATTACTTTGAGCGTCCAGATAGGGTGTATCAATTTGATGAATATCCCCTGTAAAAATGATTTTTGTGTTTTGTCCGGCACGTGAAATAATGGTTTTTACTTCATGTGGGGTTAAATTTTGTGCCTCATCAACAATAAAGAACACGTCTGATAAACTTCTTCCACGGATATAAGCAAGCGGGCAAACAACCAATTTCTCATGCTCTACCATCTCGGTAATTTGCTTGTATTCTTTATCTTTTTCGTTGAACTGGTTTTTAATGTATTTCAAATTATCCCACAATGGCTCCATGTATGGATTTAGTTTGGATTTAATATCACCAGGAAGGTATCCGATATCTTTATTGCTTAATGGAACAATGGGACGGGCCAAGTAAATCTGGTGAAATGTTCTGCGTTGCTCCAGTGCACCAGCTAAGGATAACAATGTTTTCCCGGTTCCTGCAACACCCTGAATGGATACTAATTTAATATCCGGATTCATGATAGCATCCAGCGCAAAAGCCTGCTCTGCATTGCGGGGATTGATTCCAAATGCACTTACTTTTTTAACACGCTCCAGCAAATCCTTTGCAGGACTGTAAGAAGCAAGTACTGATTTTGTTCCGTTCTTTAAGACATAGAAATGATTGCTGGTAGGTTTTTGTTTTTTTAGTAAGGCAACCGGATCGCAAAATCCCTTCTCATAAATTTCATTGATCAACTCGGTTGGTACTTTCTGAATTTCGCTTTTACCGGTGTAAAGCTGTTCATTCACATCTTTTATTTTACCGGTCTCGTAATCCTCAGCAGTTAAATTCAGAGACTTTGCTTTGATTCGCAAATTAATATCCTTGGTAACCATAATCACTTTACGGTTTGGATATTTTTCAGAAACGTACAAGGCTGTATTTAAAATCCGGTGATCAGCTTTTCGCTCACCAAAAACCTTTTCTGCATCAATTTTTGAGTCTTGATGCATTTCGATTTTTATCATGCCATGCCCTTTGCCATTGATGTTTATCCAGTCCTGCAACGTATTGCCAAGAGAAATTTTATCAATGTATCTCGTGAATTCACGAGCCGCAAAATTTTTGGTATCGTTACCTTTTTTAAAATTATCAAGCTCTTCAAGAACAGTTATGGGGATCACCACATCGTGCTCTTTAAAGCTCTTAGCCGCCATGTGGTCGTAAATTATTACAGAAGTATCAAGAACGAAAATTTTTTTCTCTTTCACCATATATTGCAGAACGGTTTTTAAAATATGTTTGTGATAAAGCTATAAAACAATATTGCTTATTTATTATAAGCACCATAAAGTAATTAACAATCGTGTGTTTATTGTAAACGGTAAAAATCCGATCCTGGTTTCTGATTTATTTTCTTATTCAGGCAAAAATGTAAATATTTCAAAATTAAGCCCAAATCGTCTATTAAATGGGCTAAATAGTCTAATTTTTAGACAAAAAATTGCTTATTCTATGAAGTTCAGCTATCTTAGTTTTTTTATTTATTGCTCTAAAACCAACTCTAAAACCATTCACATGATTATCAAAAAATTACTAGCTACGCTACTGGTCTTCAACACTATTCAAATGCTGGCGCAGCGACCGGAATGCGGTACCATGCACCATCTGGCTGCGATGATGGAAGAAAATCCACAGCTGGAAAGCGAAATGAAAGCGTACAATGCTCAAATTGATGCCTGGATTGCTGCAAATGCTAATGGCGTTGAAAGAAGTGAAAGTGCTACGATTGTTATTCCGCTGGTTTTTCATATCGTTTACAACACAGCAGAAGAAAACATTTCCGACGCAGAAATTGAATCACAGGTGGTTGCGATGAACGCAGATTTTATGGGAACAAACGCTGATGCAAGTAAAATTCCATCGGTATTCAAAAGTTTAATGGGAAAGCCTCAAATACAATTTTGTCTTGCAAAACGTACACCTGCCGGACTAGCTACCAACGGGATTGTTCACAAATCAACTACGAAGACATCTTTTTCGGATAATGATGCTGTTAAATACACAGCACAAGGAGGAGACGATGCATGGGATACAAAAAAATATTTTAACATCTGGATTTGTGATTTAGGTTCAAAACTACTTGGTTACGGGGAATTTCCAAAAACGACAGCTACTAAAACATTTGGTTATGTAGGTCATTACAAATATACCGGAACCGTTAATTCGAAAGCACCTTATAATTTAGGAAGAACAACCACACACGAAATTGGGCATTGCCTGAACCTTAGACATATCTGGGGAGATCAAACCTGCGGAGATGATTTGATTAGTGATACACCAACACAAGAAACATCCAATTCGGGATGCCCTTCTTTTCCACACGTTACTTGCAGTAATAGCCCAAATGGCGATATGTTTATGAATTACATGGATTATGTAGATGATAATTGCATGGTGATGTTTACGAAAAATCAAACAACGCGTATGTTGGCGGTAATCAATAGCGCTCCCTATAATTCATTGACAACATCGGATGGTTGTGTACCTCCGATCAGCACTGGAGTTATTTCCATTACACAGGAAAATAATATTGGTATTTATCCTAACCCGAATGAAGGGATCTTCAATGTTTCATTCAATATCAATGAACAAATTTCTCATTCATTAGAGATTAGAAATGTATTGGGACAAGTCGTTTATAAAGAAGCGATACAGGCGCCAAATGGTGATTACTCTAAAGTAATAGACATTCAACGATTTGGAAAAGGAACCTATACTGTTTTACTTTTTAATGAGCACCGTATCGTTGCTAATAAGATAATTGTATACTAAACAAGATATGCACTAAAGACACTAAAAACCTCTTGAGAAAGAGGTTTTTTCATTTTGTAATGTGCTGTAAATCAAAAAATGTGGGAATATTTTTGCTGCATCCACTGAGGCTTTTACATCGTCGCTAAAGCTTAGACCGATGAAAAGCGGAGGGGACTTGCGTTACTTCAAATACTAAAAAGTTTCAAGAAATATGGTCCATTTCATGCGAAATTTTTTATAAGAAAAAACCTTACTTATAATTTGTCTAAATAATAATAAGAGGGTGCATGTACATATAAAAATGTTAAATTTGCCTCTCTCTAAAATCAATTGAGTTCAAAATAAATCTTTTCATATATGTTGATTGCAATAGCAAACTCGCCTGTTGATTTTTTACCAATAGCTCTGATGTTTATTGTAGCTATAGGTTTTGTTGCAGGTACACTTTTTATCACGCATAAACTAGGTCCGCAACGAAAATCAAAAATTAAAACAGACACCTTTGAATGTGGTATTGAAGTGCAGGGAAACGCACGTGTTCCTTTTTCAATTAAGTATTTCCTTGTTGCTATTTTGTTTGTTTTATTTGACGTAGAGGTGATCTTTATGTATCCATGGGCTGTTAATTTTAAAAGCCTTGGATTGCTTGGATTAGTTGAAATGTTAACGTTTGTAGCCTTTTTATTAGTTGGCTTTTATTATATCATTAAAAAAGGCGCCCTTAAATGGGAATAATTTGGAGGATAGATCATGAGTAAGATAGAAAAATCAAAAATAGAAGTTGTTTCTTCACCTCCTGGAATTGAAGGTCCGGGTTTTTTTGCAACCAGTATTGATAAAGCAGTAGGAATGGCGCGTGCTAACTCCTTATGGCCATTGCCTTTTGCAACTTCCTGTTGCGGAATTGAATTTATGGCAACAATGGCATCTACGTATGACTTAGGCCGTTTTGGTGCAGAGCGTTTGAGCTTCTCACCACGCCAGGCTGATTTATTAATGGTGATGGGAACCATTGCAAAAAAGATGGGACCTGTATTGCGCCAGGTGTATGAGCAAATGGCTGAACCAAGATGGGTATTGGCAATGGGTGCATGTGCATCCAGCGGTGGAATTTTCGATACATATAGCGTATTACAAGGTATTGACCGCATCATCCCGGTAGATGTTTATATTCCAGGTTGCCCTCCACGTCCGGAACAAGTGCTGGATGGTATCATGCAAATACAAAAGCTGGTGGAAACTGAGTCAATCCGCAGAAGAGACACACCTGAGTACAAGCAATTGCTTGCAAAGTATAATATTGAATAATCACACATATGGACCAAAGCTTACTCAGCACAGTTGGCGATAAATTAAAAACGCAGTTCGGAAACGGAATAATTTCTTCCGAAATGATTGCTGATTTTCCTGTTTTTATTGTGAACAGAGATGTAATAGATGAAGTTGTCAAGTTTCTTTACCATGATGAGACGCTTGCTTTTCAATATTTAACAACACTTGCCGGATTGCATTACCCGGATAACAAAGGACACGAATTAGGTGTCATGTACCAGTTACACAACCTTCAGAAAAATCACCGCATTCGCTTAAAAGTATTTTTCAGCATACAGGATCCAGTTGTTCCAAGTATTACTTCCACTTTCAGTGGAGCCAACTGGATGGAAAGACAAGAGTTCGATTTTTATGGGATCATTTTCAAAGGACACCCGAATTTAAAACGCATTTTAAATGTGGATGATATGAACTACCACCCGATGCGCAAGGAATATCCATTGGAAGATGCAACCAGAGAAGATAAGGACGACCGAATGTTTGGGCGATAAATCATTGAACAATGAGTAAAAACGATAAAAACACAAAATCGGAATTAATCGAGAAGGAGTATTCAACACTCAATCTCGGACCTACACATCCTGCTACCCACGGTATATTCCAGAATGTTTTAAAAATGGACGGCGAAATCATTATGGATGCCGAATCAACCGTTGGATACATTCACCGTGCATTTGAAAAAATTTCAGAACGCAGACCCTATTATCAAATAACTCCGCTTACCGACCGCCTGAACTACTGCTCTTCTCCTATTAACAATATGGGATGGCATATGACGGTGGAAAAGTTGCTTGGAATTGACATACCAAAACGTGTTCAATACTTACGCGTTATTATTATGGAGCTGGCACGTATTGCCGATCACGTGATTTGCAATAGTGTAATTGGTGTGGATACAGGAGCGATGACAGGTTTCCTTTATATTTTCCAAATGCGTGAACGCATTTATGAAATTTATGAAGAATTGTGTGGTGCTCGCTTAACTACAAATATTGGGCGTATTGGAGGGTTGGAAAGAGATTTCTCTGAAAAAGCTTGGGCAAAACTGAATAAATTCCTGAAAGATTTTCCAAAAGAATTAAAAGAGTTTGAAAATTTATTGATGCGCAACCGTATTTTTATGGATCGTACCGTTGGTTGCGGACCTATATCTGCTGAGCGTGCATTGAACTATAGCTTTGCTGGTCCGAATCTTCGCGCTGCCGGTGTGGATTACGATGTGCGTGTGATGAACCCGTATTCTTCTTATGAAGATTTTGATTTTATCATTCCTGTTGGAACCAATGGAGATACCTATGATCGTTTCATGGTGCGTCAGCAAGAGATGTGGGAAAGTGTAAGCATCATCAACCAGGCAATCGAAAAAATTAAAAGAGAACCGGCAGGCGTTTTCCATGCAGATGTTCCTGATTTCTTCCTTCCTCCCAAAGAAGAAGTGTACAACAATATGGAAGCTTTGATTTATCACTTTAAAATTGTAATGGGCGAAACTGAGATTCCGAAAGGCGAAGTATACCATGCTGTAGAAGGTGGAAACGGAGAGTTAGGATTTTACCTGATCAGTGATGGAGGAAGAAGCCCATATAGATTGCATTTCCGCAGACCTTGCTTTATTTATTATCAAGCTTATGCGGAGATGGTAAAAGGTGCTTATTTATCAGATGCGATTTTGACGATGAGTAGCATGAATGTAATTGCAGGTGAGCTGGATGCTTAAAGACGTTATAAAATGAATAAAGAAATTAAATTTAACGAAGAAACATTAGCACTGGTTAACAAGATCATCAAACGTTATCCGGAAGGCAAACATAAATCTGCTTTGTTGCCAATATTACATATTGCACAAGCAGAATTCGGTGGCTGGCTAAGCCCTGAAACAATGGATTACGTGGCTTCTATCTTAAAAATTAAACCGGTGGAAGTATATGAAGTAGCCTCTTTTTACTCCATGTACAATTTAAAACCGGTTGGAAAATGTTTACTGGAAGTATGCCGTACATCTTCTTGTTGGGCACGTGGAGCAGAAGATGTGGTGAAGCATTTGGAAAAGAAATTAGGCATTAAAGAAGGACAAACAACTGCCGATGGAATGTTCACCATTAAAACAGTAGAATGCCTTGGAAGCTGTGGAACCGCACCAATGATGCAAGTTGGAGCATCTTACCACGAAAACCTTACACTTGAAAAAGTAAATACCATTTTGGATGACTACCGTTCCAAGGGTAAGCAAAGAAGCTATACAGATTTAGATTATAAAAACACATTATAAAAATTGTCAGCCCCTTATTTTCGCAAAGAAAATAAAGGGCTGTTTACTTTAAACAATGGGCAAGAAATTACTTATACAACATGCAAATGTTCCGGGAATAGAAACACTGGAAGTATATCGCCAACATGGTGGTTATGCATCCGTGGAGAAAGCACTCAAAACAATGAGTCCAGCTGATGTTGTAGAAGAGGTAAAGAAATCAGGGTTGAGAGGTCGTGGAGGTGCAGGATTTCCAACTGGAATGAAATGGAGCTTCCTGGCAAAACCAGAAGGCGTTGAGCGTTACCTTGTTTGCAATGCGGATGAATCGGAACCGGGAACCTTCAAAGACCGCTACTTGATGGAAAAAATCCCGCATGCATTAATTGAAGGAATGATTACCTCCAGCTTTGCATTGGGTGCAAAAACCTCCTACATCTATATTCGAGGTGAATATTTCTATGTTTCCCGTATTCTGGAGAAAGCCATAGAGGAAGCGTATGCAGCAGGATTGCTGGGGAAAAATATTTTAGGAACAAACTTCTCACACGACTGCTATGTGCAAGTGGGTGGAGGTGCTTATATCTGTGGAGAAGAAACAGCCTTGCTGGAATCATTGGAAGGTAAACGTGGTAACCCGCGTATTAAGCCACCATTCCCAGCGATTGCAGGTTTATACGGTTGTCCAACCGTTGTAAACAACGTAGAAACAATTGCAGCTGTTTGCCCGATCGTAAATATGGGTGGAGATGAGTATGCGAAAATTGGTGTAGGAAGAAGTACCGGAACAAAATTAATCTCTGCCTCTGGACATATTAATAAACCTGGTGTTTACGAGATTGAGTTAGGTGTACCAGTTGAAGAATTTATTTATTCGGAAGAATATTGTGGTGGTATCATTAAAGGGAGAAAATTAAAAGCAGTGGTAGCAGGTGGATCATCCGTTCCTATTCTACCCGCTGATTTAATTTTAAAAACAGAAAAAGGTGAGCCCCGTTTGATGACCTATGAATCATTGAGTGAAGGAGGCTTTGCAACAGGTACTATGCTTGGTTCCGGAGGATTCATTGTATACGATGAAACAACGAGTATCGTAAAAAATCTATATACATTCGCGCGCTTTTATCACCATGAAAGCTGTGGTCAATGTTCACCTTGCCGTGAAGGCACAGGCTGGATGGAAAAAATCCTGCACAGTATTATTGAAGGTCATGGTAAACCAAGTGATATTGATTTGCTGTGGGATATTCAACGAAAAATTGAAGGAAACACGATTTGCCCATTAGGTGATGCAGCTGCATGGCCTGTAGCTAGCGCTATTCGTCACTTCAGAGCAGAATTTGAAGAGTACATTAATCATCCAACACGCATAAAAGATGTGAATCATTTGTTGGAATTACAACATTAAGAATTAGGTTGATCAACAGATCACGATTATAATTATTAAAAAAATGGCTAAAGTAACGATAGACGGACACAGCATTGAAGTACCGGACGGAACAACGATCTTACAGGCAGCGCGCATGATAGGCGGAGACATCGTTCCTCCTGCTATGTGTTATTACAGCAAGCTAAAAACAAGCGGTGGATATTGCCGTACCTGCATCGTAAAGGTGAGCAAAGGATCGGAAAAAGATCCACGACCAATGCCTAAGCCGGTTGCTTCCTGCAGAACAACCGTAATGGATGGAATGGAAGTACAAAACATCACTTCACCCGAATTGTTGGAAGCACGTAAAGGTGTTGTTGAATTTTTATTAATCAATCACCCCCTTGATTGCCCAATCTGTGACCAGGCCGGAGAATGCTCTTTACAAGATTTAGGATATGAGCATGGATTAGCAAAAACTCGTTACGATTTCAGAAGAAGAACATTCAATCAAATTGATATCGGTCCTTACATTAAATTACACATGACCCGTTGCATCCTTTGCTACCGTTGTGTGAAAGTGGCCGACCAGGTTACCGATTACCGCGTGCATGGGGTGATGAACCGCGGTGATGTAGCTGAGATCAGTACCTATATCGAAAATATAATTGGCAATGATTTCTCCGGAAACGTAATTGATGTATGCCCAGTAGGTGCGCTTACAGACAGAACATACCGTTTCAAGAGCCGTGTATGGTTCAGCAAACCGATGGATGCACACCGCAATTGTACGAAATGCTGTGGTAAAACATCTATCTGGTTGAAAGGTGATGAAGTGATCCGGGTAACCGCACGAAAAGATAAATGGAATGAAGTAACTGAATGGATATGCAAT